>DPCJ01000075.1 GCA_003516705.1 Prolixibacteraceae bacterium
CCTGATTCAGCAAAAGAAAATGCAATACGGAACACACATCAGAACGAAAAGCTGAGTGAAGGACACATCGACCTGAAACTGCTGAAGGAAGCTGGAAAAGCAATCCAGTCGGGCGAGAAAGTGTGGATTTCGCAAAAGATTGTGAATACCGACCGTACTGTTGGTGCGATGCTTTCNNGCCGGACAAAGTTTTGGTGCTTTCCTTGTAAAAGGTGTTACTTTCAGGCTGGTTGGCGATGCCAACGACTACATTGGCAAAGGTTTGTCGGGCGGCAAAATCGTTGTTGTTCCGCCTCCCGAATCTACATTTAAACCCGAAGAAAATATCATTATCGGAAATACTTCGTTTTACGGGGCAACCAATGGTGAAGCTTACATCAGGGGTGTGGCCGGCGAACGCTTCTGTGTGCGTAACTCAGGTGCCAAAGCCGTTATCGAAGGAACCGGCGACCATTGCTGCGAATACATGACAGGCGGTCGAGTGGTTGTGCTGGGCAGAACCGGGAAAAACTTTGCCGCGGGGATGAGTGGCGGTATTGCTTATGTGCTTGATGTAAACGGCGATTTCGATTATTACTGTAACAAAGGATTGGTTGAACTTGGTCCGGTGGAAGACAAAGCCGACATCAGGGAACTCCAGGAAATTATTAACAAACACCTGCTTTATACGCAGAGCTCGCTGGCATCGAAAATTCTCACCAACTGGGACGAATACCTGCCGCGGTTTGTAAAAGTTATTCCGTTTGAATACAAAAAAGTGCTTGAAGAACTGAAATTGCTCGAACTACAGAAGAAATTACAACTGGCAGAAGAGGACCCGTCGCGGCACGAGTAATAAAATTGATTTTTTCAAAATAATAGAATAGAAAATTAAGATATGGGAGACCCAAAAGGATTTATGAAGATTCCCCGGAAAGATGCAGGTTACCGGCCGGTAAACGACAGAATTTCGGATTACAGCGAAGTGGAACAAACAATGAACGACGAAGACCGTGCTTTGCAGGCTTCGCGTTGCATGGATTGTGGCATCCCGTTTTGTCACTGGGGATGTCCGGTGGGCAGCAAAATTCCCGAATGGCAGGATGCAATTTACCGGGGGCGTAAAGCTGAAGCCTATTTTATCCTTCATTCAACTAATAGTTTTCCTGAAATTACGGGCAGAATTTGCCCCGCACCCTGCGAAAAATCGTGTGTATTGGCGATACACGAAGAGGCGGTTACCATTCGCGAAAACGAATGCGCCACAGTTGAACAGGCTTTTGATGCCGGAATTATTGTGGCAAATCCACCAAAAATGCGCACAGGCAAAAAAGTGGCGGTTATTGGCTCCGGGCCCGCCGGACTTTCAGCAGCCGACCTGCTGAACCGTGCCGGACATTGGGTCACTGTTTTTGAGAAAAACGATGCCATCGGTGGATTGCTCCGTTATGGAATTCCCGATTTTAAACTCAGCAAAAGTGTAATCGACCGCCGGCTTGACCTTTTTGCCGAAGAAGGAATTGTTTTCAAAACCAATGTGAATGTGGGTGTTGATATCACAAAAGATGAACTTTTAAGTGAGTTTGACGCAGTTTTGCTGGCAGTTGGCGCCGAACAAGCCCGCGATTTACCAGTTGAAGGGCGCGATTTGCAGGGTGTTTATTTTGCAATGGACTTTTTAACCCAGCAGAATAAAAAAGTAGCCGGGCAACAAATTCCTGAAGACAAACGAATTTTAGCCCGCGACAAAAATGTGCTCGTAATTGGCGGCGGTGACACCGGTTCCGACTGTGTTGGAACGTCAATCCGGCAAAAAGCAAAATCGGTAACGCAAATTGAAATTCTGCCCAAACCGCCCGAAAAACGAGAGGAAGGAAATCCCTGGCCTTACTGGCCCAACACGTTGCGCACTTCAAGCTCGCACCTCGAAGGTTGCGAACGCCGCTGGAGCCTAAACACAAAACGATTTATAGGCGAAAACGGCAAACTAAAACAGGTGGAAGTGGTAAAAGTGGAATGGTTAAAAGATGCTTCCAGTCGCTATTCAATGAAAGAGATTGAAGGTACAAACGAAATATTAAATGTTGATCTGGCATTGCTTTCAATGGGATTCACGCAACCTGTGCACACGGGTTTGCTCGATGCGCTGGGTGTTGAATATGATGGTCGTGGCAATGTAAAAGTGGATGGCAAAAAACAAACTTCGGTAGCAAAAATATTTGCAGCCGGTGATGCTGAAAAGGGCGCAAGCCTTGTGGTTCATGCCATTGAAGCCGGGAAAGTAGCCGCCCGCAATATCGATGAGTTTTTAAAACCAGTAAGAAATTAAAATACGTTTTTTTATACAGTGCAGTTTTTTCAAGAGGTAGCCGGTTTAAGGAGTACAAATCCGAATCAAACGAATCACATTTCCTTGACCAGATTGTGAAACCACCGGCTCCTCTTTTTTATTTGGTTTAATCGGCTATCGGCGCGTTTTAATCGGTAAAAAATTGTTGTCAGCGCTTTGCGAGTACTATTTTTGCGCCATGTTGAAAATTCAAAAATATACACTTTTGATTGCTGGCTTGTCGCTTGCATTTCTCATTTTGGCTGTTGCGGATGCAGGTACGGCCAAAGTGGAATTTTCAACTACACAAACTTCCGGGATTCCTGCTCCCGACGACTCATCAGGTTATTTAAGCGGTGCCGACGAAGTTTGCGAAGATGAACAAATGCACCAGATTACTTCAAACTGTTTTTTTGCCGAAGAGTTTAATCTTATCACACTTCACAAAAATTCTGACCTTATTTTTCAACCATTTTTAATTCCCTGGGAACCACCAAAAGTCTGATATCCGGATATTTTACTTCAAACGAATGGTTTACTTTTTTTTACTGTTTTTCTGACTGTTCAATTACAGAAATGATAATCAGTGTTAGTCAGATTATTTGGTAATTTGTATATCATTTTTAGTTTGTATTGGATTCAGTAAATCAGGATTTCAGTCTATTCTGTTTGAGAATAAATTCCTTAGTGATTTCATTATTAATAATTTATAAAAATATATGCTATGGACTTTGAACAAATTTTTGGAAATAGAAAGCAACATATAAAACATCCGGAAAGTTTTAATTACAATAATACCGGATATTCATATCACACCAATCAGGATTACGACAAACATTACCGGCAGAAAGCACTTTTAAGAAACATATTAAATAATCGGAAATTAAGGGTTGCGATTATTATTGGTTTTATAATTGTGGTAGTTATTTTGATTGCTCTTATCGCAATACTTTTCCCTTTAATACAGAATCTTGTTAATTATATTCTTGAAAATGGGATATCAGGATTATTGGGCGAAGCCGGTAATTTGTTGGAGAAAATCTGGAATGGGAGTAAGTAAAAATTGTACAGGTATTTAAAACTTTATCAGAAATAAATGGAAATTAATGGATTTGTGTGGGCAGGATTTCTGCTGTTTGTGCTGCTGATGCTGGCGCTCGATTTGGGTGTTTTTCACCGTAAATCTCACGAAGTAAAAATAAGGGAAGCACTGGTGTGGAGTGCAGTCTGGATTTCTCTTGCGATGATTTTTAATGTGGGAGTTTATTATTTCATGGGAAAAGAAAAGGCCATAGAATTTCTCACGGGTTACGTTATCGAAAAATCATTGAGTGTAGATAACCTTTTTGTGTTTATTATGGTTTTTTCGTATTTCAATGTCGATACAAAATACCAGCACAAAGTACTTTTCTGGGGAATTCTTGGAGCGCTTGTAATGCGTGCTATCTTTATTTTTGCAGGTGTGGCGCTCATCCAGCAGTTTCATTGGATAATTTATGTTTTTGGCGCTTTCCTGATTTTTACAGGAATAAAAATGCTGGTGCAGAAAAACGAAGAAGTTGCACCCGATAAAAACCCGCTGGTTCGGCTGTTTAAAAGATTTTTTCCGGTTACCGATACCATGCACGGCGACAGGTTTTTTGTAAAAATTAATGCCAGAACTGTTGCAACTCCACTGTTTATTGTGCTTCTGATAATTGAATTTACCGACCTGATTTTTGCCGTCGATTCAATTCCTGCCATTCTTGCCATTTCAACCGACACGTTTATCATATTCACTTCGAATGTTTTTGCCATTCTCGGTTTGCGGGCGTTGTATTTTGCTTTAGCCGGAATTGCAAAGCTGTTTTATTACCTGAAATACGGATTGTCGGCAATTCTTGTATTTGTGGGCGTAAAAATGGTGATTGCCGGGTTTTTCAAGATTCCGGTATTGTATTCGCTTTTAATCATTGTTTCCATTTTGACGCTTTCGGTTTTGGCGTCGGTAATCTTTCCGAAAACAGAAAAAGAATAATTCAATTCTAAAATTAAAAATTATGAAATGTCCGAATTGTAATGTACCGTTAACCATGTCGGAACGACAGGGTATCGAAATTGATTATTGTCCGCAATGCCGCGGCATTTGGCTCGACCGTGGCGAACTTGATAAAATTATTGAGCGTTCGGCAAATGAGCCTGATATGAATCAACCACCAATGGGAAATCCTTTTCAGCAGGGGTATCTGTACGGCGGTGGCTATCGCAAACCCTACAAACAAAAGCACTGGCTGAGTGATTTGTTTGATTAAATATCAATGGAAAACTCCTGCCTCCGGGTGGGAGTTTTTGTTTTAAGTATTTGATTGATAAAATCTGCGTTACACAGTAAGCTCAACTCCCTCCGGTCGTTTGTGTTTCCAGCGTCGGTGCGACCACAGGTAATATTCGGGTTCGGCACGGATGATTTCTTCGGCCTTTCTGACATAGACAAGCAAAATCTCTTTTTGTTCCACTTCTTTTGGGTTTTCAAAAAGCAAAGTGAATTCTATGACATACCTGCCTCTTCCGGTTTTCTTTGTATGCTGAAAAAATACCGGCTGATTGGTACTCGTCGCAATTTTCTCAGGACCCTGGAAAAACGGTGTTTCCTGGTTTAGAAAAATTGTCCAGAATTTCGATCTTGCCGGTGGTGTTTGGTCGGCAGCCAGCCAAAGACCGGTAAGTTCTCCTTTTGCCTGGTATTCAACCAATGCCCGCGCTGTTTTGTGAACAGGAATACTTGTACTTCCCCATTTTTGCCGGTTGTGCAACAAAAAATCTTCCATTGCCTGATTTCCTCGCACAGGATTATAAATATTAAGAATATGATGTTTCAGTTTCGACTGCGCAAATCCTGTCCATTCCCAATTGTTGTGGTGCATGGCAAGGGCAACTACACTTCTGCCTTTATCAAAAAAATCGTTTGCAACATCTGCTCCTTTTACCAATAACCTTTTTCCAATGGCGTTGTCTGAAATACTGTAAATTTTTATCGATTCGAAAAATACATCACAGAAATGACGGTAAAACCGGTTTCTGATTTGTTTGATTTCCGATTCCGGTTTTTCGGAGAATGCGTTTCTGAGGTTAGTGGTGATAACCTTCCAGCGGTACCTGAAGATAAACCGTATGAATAAATACATAACATCGGAAAGACGGTATAAAATCCAGAATGGCAGATATGATATTGCGATGAGCATCCCCACAAGCATCCGGTTCAGCGTTCGTTGAAAAATGTTTTCACGAAACCGGCTGTCCTTTTCCTCCAGTTCTTTTCTTGCCATTGGTTTTATATTAATTATTTAATGGAACATGTGCTTCACGCCGGTATTTCCAGCGTTTGTGCGACCAAAGATAGTATTCCGGATTTTTTTCAATCACCTGTTCCATCTTTCTGATGTAGGTTTTTATGATTTCATTTTCATTCATGGTTACCGGGTTTTCAATCAGCAGTTCAAATACGGAAGTATAAAAGCCACGGCTGTTTTTCTCAATAGTTTGAAAAACAATTGGAGTGTTAAACTTTCCGGCAATAAAAGCAGGGCCAGGATAAAATATGGCTTCCTGTTTTAAAAATACAAACCAGTTGTTATGAAACCAGGGTGGAGTCTGGTCGCCGGCAAGCCAGATGATTACCGGGGTACGCTCTTTCTCTGCTGTTAAAACCTTGCGTAAAACATGATTGTTTTTAACCAGTTCAGCACCAAACCGTGCGCGAATCCGGTTCATAAAAAAGTCGAACCTTTTATTGTGCAAAGGTTTATAAACTGCCAGTGTTTTACCTTTGAAAACTGTAGCCAAAAAGGTAGTCCATTCCCAGTTCCCGTAATGCATTCCCAGTACTGTAACACTTCTGCCTTCCGACAGGAATTGGTTAATGATATCGTGGTTTTTTGATTGAATTCTTTGCTGTAATTCTTCTTGTTTAATGTTTTGTAGTTTTATGGTTTCGAGTGTGAGGTCGCAAAAATGATGAAAAAACCTCAGTGCAATTGCTTTGATTTCAGCTTCAGTTTTGTGTGGAAATGAGTTTCTGAGGTTGTCAAAAACAACTTTTTTGCGGTAACCAACCAGGTAGTACAGCACCACAAAAAGTATATCGGAGAGAAAATAGACTACACTAAAAGGCAACCGCGCAATCAGTTTTAAAAAGAAAGTCCCGGTTTTTGTCAAAAAATCTTGAAACATCAGCATTAAAAATGATGGTAAAACTACATTTTTTAACTGAATTGTGGCCGTTTGTACCGATTTCGCTTCTATCTTTCGCTCATAAAAATTGTAAAACCATGAAGCTTCAGATTACCTCATTGTTCCTGTTTTTTGTATTGAATATGAATGCACAACACTTTTTTATTGCACATCGCGGCGACTCGTTTGTTGCTCCTGAAAATACGGTGGCATCGGCTAAAAGCGCCTGGCAGGCGGGCGCAGATGCTGTTGAAATCGATATTCATCTTTCGAAAGACAACCGCATTATGGTGATACACGACAGTGATACAAAACGCACCTGTAGTGGAAAGAAAAACCTCGAAGTTGCCAAAACTCCATCCGTAATACTGCGCGACCTCGATGCCGGCATCTGGAAAGGGCAGGAATTCAAAGGCGAAAAGATTCCCTTTCTCACCGAAATTATTGAAACAGTTCCCGAAGAAAAAACGCTGGTAGTGGAAATAAAATGCGGAAGCGAAGTAATTGCTCCGTTGGTAAGGGTGATGGAGAAAACACCCAAAAGAACCCAGATTGTGTTTATCGGTTTTAACTGGGATACTATGGTTGAAACTAAAAAAACTTTCCCCGATAATAAATGCTACTGGCTGAGCGGGTCAAAAAGCGGGCTGACCAAAAAAATAAAAGAGGCTGCCGAAAACGGACTCGATGGAGTGAACCTTCATTACGCATTGATTGATGAGGAAATTGTAAAAACTGCAAAAGAAAATAATCTCGAAGTATTAGCCTGGACAGTTGATAGTCCTGATGAAGCCAAAAGACTGTCGGCGCTTGGTGTTACAAAAATTACCACCAACCGCCCGGCCTGGCTGAAAGAGGAAATGGGGAAATAATAGTAGAAATTTCAAATTCCAATCTCCAATTTCCAAAACTCAATAAAAATAAAAGCGGGAGATTTATTTGTTGAATGTTAAACAGCAGTGACAATTTGAAATGCCCCTTTTGCAATAAAAGCCGACTTCTGAATTTTTATCCCGTGTTTGGGTAAAATCGAATTCAATCCACCTGTTTTGTAATACAATTTAAAATTGTGGTTGTGTTCACCGCCAGCCATAAATTCGGCAATACGACTGCCAAGTCCTGCATAGTTTTTTGGTAGCGGAACTGCATAGTCAACGATTACGATGCGTTTGGCAACACGTTTCATTTCGCTTAAAATGGGTTCGTACAACCCGGGGTCAAACTGATGAAGCGCCAGTGTCATGGCAGCCACATCAAAACTTTTATCTCCGAATTGTTCCAGCCGGGTGGCATCGGCAGTATGAAAAGTCAGGTTTTTCAAATCTGTTTTCCTGAGCCTGCGGTTGGCAAAGTCAATCATCGACTGCGACAAATCGACGCCGGTTACCTGCGATGCCCTGTTCGCCAACGCGAAAACCTGTGCCCCGGTTCCACAGGCAACATCAATCACTGTTTCGCCTTGCTTGATTTCAGCTGTAACCCTCATGCGTAAACGCGTTAACAGCGGGTCAACAAATGTTCCGTAAAATATTCCTGATTCAACCATTCTGTTTTCAAATTACCTTTGTAAACCGTTCACACTTTTTTTTGTTCTTTTGAATAATTAAAAAATAAAGAAATGAATAAATACCTGATTCTGATTGTTGTGCTGTTTTTTGTTTTCACCGGTTTTAAAACCGACAAACCNNGAAAACGAATCGCGTCCGTGGCCCAATTATAAAACAGATTACAAACCATTGGTTGAGTTTGCCAAAAAGAACAAGTTGAAATTTGTGGCGACTAACGTTCCGCGCCGTTACGCATCGCTTGTAAACTCGAAAGGCTTTGAGGGACTTGAAGGATTATCAGACAAAGCAAAAGCTTTTATTCCGCCACTTCCCATAAAATACGATGCTGAGCTGAATTGCTACAAAAGTATGATGAATATGGAAGGAATGGGAAGTCACGTTACCGAAAATTTTCCAAAAGCTCAGGCTATAAAAGATGCTACAATGGC
>DPCJ01000151.1 GCA_003516705.1 Prolixibacteraceae bacterium
GGCAAAAATCAGTGTTGACAAAAACGTTGTAAAAGCTAACGGAACTGCAAAAATCGACCGCACAAAATGGGATATCCGTTACGGTTCGGGTAAATTTTTCGATAGTCTTGGCGACAATATGATTTATGACGACTTTGAAATTACTTTCGAACTTGTTGCCAAATCAGGCAATGCACTTACATCGAAATAATTAAGACAAAATACACCATGAAAACATAAAAGGATCCGATTTCGGGTCCTTTTTTTGCATTTAACCGGCTAAGTCATTTTAACATTCTCTTTTTTGCTTTCAGTGATTTATTTTGTTGTTTTGCAGGCGTAAAAAAACACTACATGAACCAACTATACCGGATAATACTAATCGCCTGTATTCTGACTTTAACTTTTTCAGGTTTTTCTCAGGGATTACTGATCAACGAACTGATGTCGGCCAACCGCGATGTGGTGTACGACGAGGATGGAGAAACGCCCGACTGGATTGAAATTTTGAATTCAGGTAGCACAAGTGTCAATCTTTCAGATTATTACCTTAGTGATAGTAAAAACAATCTTTTAATGTGGCAACTGCCAGATTATCAGTTGGAGCCCGGTAAACCATTTCTGGTTTATGCCTCGGGAAAAGACAGGTTGCAGGTTCCGCTGCAATGGAATACAATCGTTGATTTGGGGCATACATGGAAGTACCTGGTTCCCACGGCTGAACCTGCTGCAACATGGAAAACATATTCATTTGCTGAAACCGGCTGGCAAAGTGGCGCATCGGGAATTGGTTATGGCGATGGTGACGATAAAACAGTGATTGCTTCCGGAAAGATTTCGGTTTTTATGCGTAAAAAGTTTACGATTACTGAACTTTCAAAAATCGGGTCGTTATGGTTGCACATGGATTACGACGATGGTTTTGTTGCTTATCTGAACGGGACAGAAATTTGTCGTTCAGGCATGGGAATAGCTGGCTCAAAAGTGGTCTGGAATCAGTCGGCGGCTGATCATGAAGCAAACATATACAGGGGAATTGAACCCGAGGGATTTGATATCTCTGCATTTATCGGTTTGTTGAACTCATCAGAAAATATACTGGCAGTACAAGTACATAACACAGGAACAGGTTCATCTGATTTATCGGCTATTCCAATTCTTACTGTTGGGTATTCCGGATTGGTTGCTATCAATGCCCCACTGTCGAAATATATTGAAATGCCAACGCTTTATCCTCATACTAATTTTAAACTTTCATCAGAAGGTGAAACAATTTCAATAACACATAAAAACGGGACTGTCATAGATTCAGTTTCTTACGGAATAATTCCGGCTGGTTTTTCTTTCGGGCGAAACAAAAATAGTATTGCTCAATGGGGATATTTCCAGGAGCCAACTCCCGGAGCTATTAACGAAACAGCAATTACAACAGAAGTTGTAAAAAGTGAAATTCAGTTTTCAATCGGCGAAATGTTTCTAACTGCACCCAGACAACTTACATTCTCGGGTAAAGCCGATGGCGAGGAAATCAGGTACACGCTGAACTCCGATGACCCTGACGAGACAAGCATCCTGTATCGGGGGCCAATCGAAATAAATAAAAACATGGTGGTCAGGGCCCGTGCTTTTAGACCCGGAGCCACACCTGGTAAAATTGTATCGCAGACTTATATTTTTGATGCAAAACCTTCGTTACCTGTTGTTGCAATAACAACCGATTCGATGAATTTATGGGACAATGAAACAGGCATTTATATTTTGGGAGACAGCTATGAAGCCAGTGATCCTCATTACGGGGCAAACTATTGGGAAGATTGGGAAAAACCTGCAGGTATTGAAATGACAGGAATAGATGGAAACAGGATATTTTCACTCAATTGCGGGATAAAAATTTTTGGAGCATGGAGCAGAATGAGACCGCAAAAATCGCTTTCTGTGTTTTTCAGGAAAGAATATGGTGATCCTGCATTAGAGGGAGTGCAGTTGTTTAAATCGAAACCGATAACTTCATTTAAATCGGTTGTGCTGCGAAACGCAGGAAACGATTATGATTATGTGAGGTACCGCGACGGAATGATGACCGATTTGGTGAAAGATATGGATTCTGATATTCAGGCTTTTGAACCAGTGATTTTGTATTTGAACGGAAAATACTGGGGGCATATAAACCTGCGCGAAAAAATCAACGAGAATTACCTCGAAAGCAATCACGGTGTTGACCCTGAAAAAGTGGATATTCTTGAAGGTAACGCTGTTGTGGTTGAGGGTGGAAATGAAAACTATCTCGAAATCATCGATTTTATTAATAAAAACAGCCTTACTTCGAATGCAAATTACGAAGTGGTTGCCAATCAGATCGATATCAGTAATTACATCGATTATATGCTTTCGATGATTTATTTTGATAACCGCGATTGGCCCGGAAACAATATAAAATACTGGCGGCCCCAGGCTGAAGGTGGAAAATGGCGCTGGCTGATGTATGACACCGATTTTGGTTTTGGGCTTTATAATTCGGGTGCATACACTTTAAATACCTTGCAGTTTGCGCTTGAACCGAACGGACCAAGTTGGCCAAATCCTGCCTGGTCAACTTTGCTTTTTAGAAAATTGGTTGAAAACACTGGCTTTAGAAATACATTCATCAACCGGTTTGCAGATATGATGAATACAACTTTTGTGGCTGAAAATGTGATTGCTGTTATCGACAGTATTGCCCAAATTGTTGAACCTGAAATTCCACGTCATTATCAGCGATGGAGTATGCCTTCGCCGGGTTGGTTTACTTCCAATACACAAGTGATGCGTACTTTTGCAACAAACAGAGCACAAAATGTACGTGCCCATATTACGCAACAATTTACACGTGCCGGAATTTATGATGTTTTTACAGCCATTTCGCCGGCAAATGCAGGAAGTATAAAACTGAACACAATCGAAATTGAAACAGAAAACTGGACAGGAAAATATTTTCAGAATGTGCCCATAAAACTCAGCGTAAAACCGGCTCAGGGATATAAGCTTAAACATTGGGAAGTGAACGGTTCGGTTTACAATGTACAGACCCTGGAAATAAGCCTTACCAAATCAACCACCTTTAAAGCTGTTTTCGAAGAAACCATCAGCGATGGAAATTCGGTGGTTATCAACGAAATAAACTATAGTTCGCCAGAAAACAAAGATGCCGGCGATTGGGTCGAACTGTTTAACTGGGGCAGGGTTGATCTCGATATTTCGGACTGGGTTTTTAAAGACAGTGAGAATGATCATCAGTTTGTTATTCCTGAAAATACTGTGCTGGCAAGTAATGCTTACCTTGTTTTATGCCGCAATATTGAAGGTTTCGATGCTGTTCATCCGGGTATTTCCGTTGCAACCGGTGATTTCGATTTCGGACTCAGCGGTTCGGGCGATGCAGTAAGATTATTTGATAAAAAGGGCATTCTGGTTGATTCGGTTGCTTTTGGAAATGCAAATCCCTGGCCTGCAGAACCCGATGGCGGTGGAAAAACGCTCGAACTTCGCCATCATACTTTTGATAACTCAGTAGCAGACAATTGGAAAGCTTCTGTTACCGATTTCGGAACACCGGGACGCGCCAACAGTATTTACGTAGGAAACGAAACAGAATTGTTTGTTAAAGAAGAAAAGCAGCTTTTGGTTTATCCAAATCCGTTTACCGATGAAACAACCATCAGGCTTGAGAATTTTGCTTTTGAAACTGCAGCAATTGAAATTTTTACCATCGACGGGAAACTTGTTGCAGCCGACAAAATATACGGCAACGAATATGTTTGGAGGGGCGAAAACAGGAGCGGGCAGAAACTACAACCCGGCATTTACATTTGCAGGGCGAAAAGCGGAACCATTGTGGCAACTGCCCGGATTGTACTGAGTCGTTGATTTCAACATAAATTATAAAATCCGGAATAATACTATTGTGCTATTCCGGATTTTTTATTTAAGGAAAAAAGCTGTTTTAGCTGATGGTCAGCGTATTTCCGCTTAGTTTTACATCATATTTTTTTAACGGACTTGTAGCCGGTCCATTAACCACAGCGCCTTCTTTTGTGAATTTCGAACCGTGACACGGACAAGGAATTTCCTGTGTTGATGAATTGTAAGTAACAGTGCATTGCGAATGTGTGCAAAGTTTCGACAGTGCAATATAAACCGTTTCCGAAGAACGGATAATAATAATATCGCCTTTGTAGGCAAAACCGCCCACGGTTTTTAAATTAGCAAAGTCAGGGCTTGTTAAATCTACCGTGATTCCGGTGTTATTATTATTGTTGTTGTTATTCTCATCACCGCCGTTGTCGTCATCGGTTGAACATGAGTTAAACAGCACAGGGGCTGTAAGGAGCAAACTGCCACCAAGGGCAAAATTTCTGAAAAAGTGTCTTCGTTCCATTATTCGTATTGTTTAAAGTTAAATTCTCTGACGAGGTTAAACCCAAGGTAGAAATTGCCTTCCGACCAGTCTCCTGCTGGGTTGGTAATAATTCCCTGGTCGTACATTTGTTGTGCGTTCGAAATCATAATCTGGAATAAATGTCCGCCTGTATCAATATCAATACTGGCCGACAACGGGTTCACGTAATCAATTTTGTCTTCAAACCGATGGAGGTATTCAATATTTACCGATACTTTTTTAGATAACCGCGCCGAGCCACCCACACCAAGGGTGAAAAAAGAGTAGCTGGCATTTTCAACCGGAATGTATCCCGTGCCAATGTAACCGGGCGAAACCTGTAACCCGATTGATTTCCAGCTGCGGGCAACATGCAGTTGGACATCGCCGGACGCTTTTTCTGAAAAATCGCTGAATGCTTCAGGAATTACATCTTTTATTGTTGGAAAGGAACCGGCAACCGAAGCTGTTACAGTAAGCGGAACAGTTGATGACTGAGTTAAAATCCTGTATTTCAGAAATGAATCAAAGGTTTTCATATAACTGCTGCGGCCAATTCCAATGTTGAAATTGTTGAACAGCCCATATTCAAAACCGATTCGGGATGACGACTCATCAAGACCGAAAAGTTCATAAAAGCCACCGCTTACATCGCCAAACCGATGTTGAATAAACATTTGCAACTCGTATTTATCGGCCACATTTGCCGAGTGCAGGTTAATCAGCCGTGTCCCCTGAGAAACGTTTTTTACAGGTTCCGCTTCGTTTTGAGCAAAAGTTTGTGTCGAACAGAAAAATGTAAGGAGAATTAATGCAAATGGAAATTTATGTTTCATTTTACTTCGATTGTTGAATTTGATTTTAAGAACCCGTTTAAAATCAATAACAATCGCATAATAAAAGAGTTCGAAGTGTTAAATAAAAAAATAAAATTGAGCAGTTTACTTTTTCTTTTGACCAAACAAAAATCCAACACGCACACCGCCTGTCATTACAAACGAAACAGCACTGACTAATAAAGATAAGCAGATTGGTAAACACTGATTGTTTCATTTTTTTGTGGTCTTTAATTGGAATAAGAGATATCGATAAATTAGATTTCATTTGTATTTTTAAATCGTGTATTTGCAGCCAAAAAACGCTGTTGCGCTAAACAATAAAATTGAAGCTTTGTTTTTCATTATCGATGTACTTTAAAAATTGAAAATCAACAATGGATAAATTTTCTTCAGCAGGAAATCAGGAATTAGCAGCAATCGAAGATTTGTATCAGTCATATCTTGAAAATCCCTCGTCGGTTGACTCAAGCTGGCAACAATTTTTTGCAGGGTTCGAACTTGCCCGCACCAATTTTCAGTCTAAACAAATGCCACTGAAATCAGAGCATATCGATAAGGAATTTGCGATTCTGAACCTGATTCACGGTTACCGGCAGCG
>DPCJ01000178.1 GCA_003516705.1 Prolixibacteraceae bacterium
GAATATTGTTCGAATACTCTTCGTAATTCGACCCTAAATAATAATTGTGGTGGTTTACCTGCGGTAATTTGCATTTAATGCCGATGTAAAACGTAAGATAACCCATGGTCCAGTTCATGCGGGCCATTTTTTCGTCAGAGAACTTTTCGCGTTTCAATACGCTGTTTCTGAAAACTGCGGCATCTGAATTTACCAGAAAAGCATCAGCTTTCCAGGTTTTGCCGCTTTTGTCAATCAGAGCGTCAAGTTTACCGGCATTTTCTGAAAAGCCTGTTATTTCAGTATTACAGGTAATTTTTACACCGGCTTTTTCAAGTTCATTAACCAGCCCTTCCACAATTTTGTACATTCCTCCTTCAACATTAAAATAGCCGTCGTGTTTGAATTCGGTGTACGAAAGCAGTGTGTAAATCGCCATCGTGTCGAAGGGTGTGCGACCCAGGAAAAAAGCCACCAGCGAAATAATCTGCCGCGCTTCTTTCGACGTAAAATGGCGGTTTACCTGTTGCCAGAAACTGCGGAACAACACCGGAATGTGCACCGGATTAACCCGCATCAAAGTTACGATGTAGGCAAAATACGAATCGAAGTTATTTTTGATGACGAGGTCAACCGTGTCGTGAAAAAGCCTTCCCGATTTTTCGAGGTACTTCTCCATTTTTTGTTTGAATCCGGGTTCGATGTCTTCGAACTGGGCCGCCAGTTTATCGATGTCTCTGTACAGGTGAAAAGTTTTCGGGTTGTCGATGAAATTAACCGAATACAGCGGGTCAAGACTATAGTATTTAAAAGGTAATTCGATGCCGCAATCATTGGCAAACGCTTCAAATTCGTATGACATGCTGAAAAAACTTGGCCCTGTGTCGAAGGTAAACCCATCTTTTTTTATTTGATTCAGCCTGCCACCGGCCTGGTTGTTTTTCTCCACAATTTCAACTTCGAAACCCATTTTTGCCAGACGCAGTGCAGTGGCTAACCCGCCAATTCCGGCGCCGGCAACCAATACTTTTTTACTCATTTCGGTTTTTTTAACAATGTTTCTATTTTCGGAAGTAAATCCATTTTTATCCACAAATATTCGGGTTCGGCTTTTAACGCCTTGTCGCAGTATTTTTTTGCATTTGTATATTGTTTCAATTCTTTATAACACAATACGATGGATGTAAGCAACCCTAGATAGTTCCAGTTATTCTTCAGCTTTTCGGGATGTTTCTCCATCAGCTTTTCGGCTTTCAGGTAATTCTCCAAAGCCACTCTTTTTGAGCCGCCAAAAGCCGGTGGCCTGTAAAATTCTGAATTGGCGATTTGAATATATCCCATCGGGTTTTGCTTGTCGAGCAGGATGGCCTGCTCTGCAAAACCTATACTTTTCGGTCCTAAAAACGGAGCCTGCATCATATTTATTCCAATCCGGTAAGCATAAATGGCCGATTTATAAGCAAGAACATCGGCTAGTCTGTATTTGGCTTTTTCAAGCAATTCAATGTTTTCAAGGGCCATCGCAATGTATTTTTTGGCTTCAACATCTTTTTTACTTCCCACACAAAACCCGATATAACCATATTGGTAATTTAGGATTTCGAGTAAGAAAGCGTTATTCCTGTCGGTTTCGAGGTTCATTTTGTCCATCGCCTTTTTCCATTGGGGCATATTATTACTGATGTAGGCGCTGTAAATCTCGCTTCGGTACGATGCGTTGGCGCTGAAAAACAGAAGCAACAGTAAAAACGTGATTATGCTATTTTTCGACCTTTCCATTCGTAAGATTTTTGGTAACGATTAATAATTGCTTTAAAAATATAAAGCCCTAAAGCCACCTGCTGCGGGATAAAATACAACAGGTTTTCGGCAACATTCTGGTTTCCGGCTGCCGATACAATTACTCGTATCATCAGTAAAACGGCTAAATAGGCCAAAAACACAGCTGTGGGCAGTGCGATTAAAACCGGCAAAAATCCAAACGAAGTAATCAGCCAAAAACCGGAAGCCACCAATAAACTGTTTCCAAAGAACTGGCCTACATTTTTCGAAAATCCATGCACGGCTTCTGAAAATCTACTGTACATGCGGCAGCTGATGTCGGGCTTGCTGCTCAGACAGGCTGTTTTTATTCCTTCCGATTTGTAAAAACGTGCAATTTTAATATCCTCCACTTTATCGGCTTTCATTTTTTCGTGAGGCAGGGTTTGTTTGTAAATTTCAGTATTAAAAAGCATGAATTGACCGTTAGCTGCTGCCAGCGACGAAAATCGGGTTGTACGCACCAAAACCAGCGGCAGCAGGGTGAGCAGAATGTAATTCATTACCGGAACCGTCATCTTTTCTCCGGTTGTTTTCATCAATTGCCGCGGAAAAACCGAAAGCAGGCCAAGATTGTGTTTTTCAGCAAAGTCAATGGTTTTGGGAATCACATTCCCCGAAATTCGCACATCGGCATCGAGAAAAAGCAGGTACAACCCTTTTGCTTGAGTGGCAAGCTGGTGGCATCCGTGGTTTTTTCCAAGCCATCCGGTTGGCAATCCTGCTGAATGTATTAGCTTAACCCGCGTATCTTTGGCAGCAATTTCTTCCACTGCGGCAGCAGTGTTATCGGTTGACTGGTCGTTAAAAACAATGATTTCGATATTTATGTATTCCTGCATTAAAAGGTCGTTTAACAAATTCCCAATATTTTGCTCTTCGTTGCGTGCCGGAATCAATACAGAAATAAGGCTTTTAAATTGACCTGCCCTTGATAACCGCTGACTAAAAATGAGGTTTACAACTGCAATAAGCAGTTGGATTAATGAAAACACAATTACAAAAATGGCGAGAATTGTCATTTTGCCTCCCGTTTTTGTTGTTCAATGCAATTCTGATAAAATTCACTAAAATTCAACTGGATAGCCTTTGTTGTAAAGTCATTTTCAGCATATTCTTTCAAATAAAGAAATAATCCCGGTTTTGGATTAGAAAAATAGTCGATAAGCGAAACCATAAAAACCAGTTGAATTGGATTGTCAAGGCGTTTTAATACATATTCAATCCCTTTTTCGAATTGAAAGTCAGAGTCGTGTATCGAATGAATTTTTCCCTGAGGATACATGAGCACAAGATTTTGCCGATCAGTTAGCAACTCGCGTGCATAAGCAAGAGATTCGATAATGCTTTTGGAATTCTTCTTTACCGAAAAACCTCCGGTATAATTAAAAAACCAGAATTTGCGTAACTGCTCCTCGAGCATCATAAAATAAAATCTGCGCTTAAAAACCTGCTGATTCACCCACTCAACCCATAAACCGTCCCACCAGCTATTATGATTTGTGATAAGCAGCACAGGCAGGTTCCTGCCGGAAACTTCGCCTGTGATTTTGACTGCGTGGAATTCGCTCCTGATTTTCAAGCGGATGTACCACTTGAAAAACGGGTAGATAATGGCGTTATGTTTTGCTTTTAAAATCAATTGATTACCAATTTGTGATGTACAAAATCAAAAAGAACATGAACTGAATGACAAAGAGTAACGGCGCCATTTTATTGCGTGTCTCAATTTTCATCGCTCTAAAACACAAATTGAAAAGCAATGCAAGTACAAACCAGACAGCGTAATTCTGCAACGGTACAATTCCGTTTTCCCAATTCCACATGCCCAAAACCGGGGCCACCTGTTCAAGCACAAGGTCGTACAAAACCATGAAAGCAGCGGCTAAAACGGGTGAAATTATTTTGTGGTCAGTAAAAAATTGAGTTGCCGAAGATGTAACATATACAAGAAAAAGCCAGTTGAGCCCAATGATCAGTGGTGTTTCGGCAATCTTTATACCTAATATTTTGCCATATTCATACCCACCGAAAATTTCGCCTGTGGCAACGCCAATACTTTCGATAGCAAAAGAAACTATAAAAACAATCCCGAAAGTGAGGAGTGTTTTCCGGTCGAACTTTGCCTCGTGAAACAACAAGACTCCAACAAATCCGAGTATTAAAGCCAACGGAATTAATTGAATAAACAATGGTGTTGTTATTTTAATCGATAACCCCGCTACACCTACAGTATAAAAAATTACAAAAAACAACCTCACCCACCGGGTGTTTCTGACTGCAAAAGATTGGATTGTTTTTAAAAAGCTCATTTTTATATTTTCGGTTTAATATAAATTCCGCAGTTTTTCGCGTAGCAACAACCCTAAAAGTATCATACTGAAAGCGTATCCAAAATCCTCGATTGGGATGGTTAAAAATCGGATATTAAGGTTTTCTGCATGGTTGTACCAAACGACTTCGCCATCGATAAAAGTACCCGTAAGAACGGCATTCATCATAATAAATGGCACTAAAATCACCAGAAATGTAGCGTAAAACCTGCTGATAACATTTGTTTTATCGGTCAACGACCAAAGCAATGCGACAGCTACTGTGGTGAAAATATAAACTGTATAAGTTTTACCTGTATGAAATACTATCATCAATACAAGGAAAATTAGAATTCCGTATGTGAGAAATCCTGTTGTTTTTTCTGTCATCTTAAATTTCGGGAAATAGAGTACCAGCGCGTCGTGCAGAAAAATACTGGCATAAGGAATAACGATAAAGAACAACCACTCTTCAAGCGGGAGCCCTAAAAAAACAAGTGAAGAATGGTAGCGCGGGTTGAAACCCCAAACGCCATCACGGGTAAGCAGTACATCGAAAAAAATATACACTGCCGCTATTGTAAATACTGCCGGGAAAAAGTATTTCCACTGTTGCCAGAACCGGAGTTTATTGTCGAAGCTAAGCAGCAGCGGCACTGCTACCGACGAAACCAGCAATATGGTATAGAGCGACATAAATTAATTCTGAAGAGTTTCGATGTGTTGCTGGACTCGTTCAAAAATCCGGCGAAACCATACCGTAAAGGCATCAGGGTTTTTTGCAACATCCGATTTCAACTCATCAAAAGTGATGTATCTGAAATTCATCACTTCTTCGGCATTCATATTGGGTAATTGGTCGGAAAAGCCCAGGTAAACATGGTCAAGTTCGTGCTCTGTCAGTCCGTTTTCAAGTTCTTCAAGATAGGTGAAATTGAACAACTTGGTGAGCATGCAGTTTTCTATTCCCATCTCCTCCTGTAACCGGCGCGTGGCAGCTATGGCATTTGTTTCTCCAGGCAAAGGGTGACTGCAACAGGTATTTGTCCATAACCCTGCGGAATGGTACTTCTCGATAGCTCGTTGTTGAATTAACCATTCACCGGCACTGTTAACCACAAATACCGAAATAGCACGGTGTAAAACAGCTTTCTGATGGGCTTCAGTTTTTGATATAAAGCCAATTTCATTATCATTGTTGTCAACCAGAATTACTTTTGTTTCTTCCATAATATATTCAGATTAGCCCAAATTTATAGCGTATTTTGGCAAAGATCAACAAAACAAGTTTGATACTGTCAGGCACCCTGATGCGCGATTCCGAAATTTTATCTGCCGGTATTCTTTCAAGTCGGTTTAATAACTTTTTGTAATAGGAATAGGCCAGATAGACTGCCAGCTTCGATTTGCCGGGCAATTGGCTGATTCCTTTTCGGGCTTCCGAAAAATCGGCACTGATGTTGGCAATAATTTCATTCTTCGCATTTTCAGTAAACTCACCCGAACTAAGTTGCGGGAAATAAATGCGATGTAAACCTTCAGTGTCGGCTTTCAGGTCACGCAGAAAATTCACTTTCTGAAANNTCACCATCGGTAAAAACCTGTAAACACATCAGTCCAACCACATCGGCTGAACCATAAATATATTGATTTAATTCTGTTTGCGTGTTGTAATTTTGTTTATTCAGGTCGGCGCGCATACTTGCCAGAAAAGCATCAACAAATGCCATGTCGATGTTGTATTTTTTTATTGTAATCGAAAACGACTGCAAAACCGGATTCAGGCTGATTCCTTCGGCAAGTGCTTCGTTCAGGGCATTCTCAAAGTTGTCGATAAGTCTGTTTTTATTGTTTTGGTGAAAAGTATCAACCACTTCATCGGCAAACCTTACAAAACCATAAATGCTGTAAATTGCATCCTGCTTTTCGGGCTCGAGCAAAGCAACAGCTTTAGAAAATGATGTGCTGTATTTTCTTGTAACAAGTTTACTGGTTGAAAAGGCTATTTCACTGAATAAATCCATGTTTAAAATAAATAATTTTAATTAACTGTATTATCTGATTAAGTTTATCTTTCTCAGATAGTATAACATAACCGCCAATTATTTTGTTTAAACTAAAATATAATTCAATAAACAATTATGATGCTAAAAAATGTAAAAGGTCTGTTTTAAATCCGAATATTAAAGCATAGGATTACCATAAGTAATATTTCCGTTCTTTTCAAAATCGTAAAGTGTGAAAATGCGCAACTGATAATATGCTACCCAGTAAGCCTGAATGGAGCGGATGTAATCGCGTTTGGCAGCTTCACGTTCCTGTAGTGCAATGTTGAGGTCGGTAATACTGAGTTCGCCACTCTGGAATCTTTTTAATGCAATGATGTAGCCGTTTTCGGCTACTTTATCGGCCTCGGTAGCCGTTTTCAGCTGGTCTTTTAACAAACTGAACTGTTCAACCTGTACAACCACTTCGCGGTCAAATTCCTCTATTTCTTTGTTCACGTTAAAAATGGTCAGCTCACGCTCTGTTTCGGCAAGTTTAACCGTTGATGCCGAACGTCCCCA
>DPCJ01000037.1 GCA_003516705.1 Prolixibacteraceae bacterium
CCGGGACGGCTGATGGCAAGCGCTCCAATCACGCATCCTGCCAGTGCTGTGCTCACAACAAAACCTTTCATAAAGGCGTCGAGCTGAAATTCTTCTGAAACATAATGGATTGCACCATTGATTACGGCAGTTTCGAAACCAAACATCAAACCACCCAATGCTGCCACAAAGGTTACAAAGTAGAGATACCGTTTCATAAGTCAGGTTAATCAAAAGTTATGAAGGCTAAAGATAATTGTTCCGGTGAATAATTATCCGGCAGAATATAGTTTCATNNAAATTCCCAAGTAAAACCGATTTGATATCGTTGGCGTGAATCATTCCAACCCCAGACCACTGTGGTTCGCCATTTTGAAAAACCATCACTGTAGGCAAATGCTGAATCCTGTATTTCGATGCTATAAGCGGATTTTTATCCACATCAACTTTCACCACACGGATGTTTCTTTTCAATTCCGATTTTACTTCTTTTAAAACGACAGGGATTTGTCGGCAAGGTTCACACCATTCAGCAAAAAAATCGACAACCACTGGTTTGTTTGATTTTATCAGGTGAAAAAAACGCAAGCTCATGATTCTTTCTCCTTTCCTTTATTTTTTCTTTTCTCCAAAATATCATGAATGAAATCACCGGCCAGATATCCAACAGCTGCTCCCCACAACGTGCTCCAATACCACACCGATTTGATGGCACACGTACCGCTGGTACACCCTACAAACCGCCAATACAAAAATCCGCCGATTGCTCCTGCAATGGTAAAAACGATCTGAATACGGTGCTTTTGAATAAATTCCCTGATGTTCATGTGATTTGAAACACAGGTTTTGATTAAATGTTTGAAGGTTTGTATCAGAAAAAATGATGAGTTATAGTTTTTCTCGAAAAACGGAAGTTTTCAGGATGAGATTTTTAATTTTAAAGCTGTGGAAAAAGGGTGAATGAGTAAATGGGTTATTGAGTAAATGAGTTATTGGGTGACTGAGAACATAAAACATTATAGCATTACAGCATTCACGCATTATAGCATTGAAAATGAAAATAAAACTCATTCAGGGTGATATCACAAAACTTGAAGTTGAAGCGATTGTAAATGCAGCCAACTCAACTTTGCTTGGTGGTGGCGGGGTTGATGGAGCCATTCACCGGGCTGCCGGACCGGGTTTACTTGCTGAATGCCGCAATTTAAACGGTTGTGCAACCGGCGATGCAAAAATTACCAAAGGGTACAATCTGCCGGCAAGATTTGTGATTCACACAGTCGGGCCGGTGTGGCATGGTGGAAAATCGGGTGAACCGCAAAAGCTGGCCTCGTGTTACCGGCGAAGTCTGGAAATTGCTGTTGAAAACGGAGTGAAAACCATCGCTTTTCCAAACATCAGCACTGGTGTTTATGGATATCCGAAACTACAGGCAGCCGGAATTGCCTTTGCAGAAGTAACCCGCTTTCTTACGGTTCATCCTGAAATTGATACTGTGATTTTTTGTGTTTTCGATGAAGAAAATTATATGATTTATAAAAATTTACTGTTATGAAACATTTAGTTTATACGGTCATACTGATAACTTTTTTTGCCTGTTCGCCTGCACACAAACCAACTGTTGAAGAACTATTTACAACCGACCGGAACTTTTCGGCAATGTCGGTTGAAAAGGGATTTCCGGCAGCGTTCGCCGGATTTGCGCACGAAAACGGGGTGATTCTTCGAGAAAACAGTATGCCAATTACAGGCAAAGCTACAATTGCAGCATTGTATGCAAAAGCCGACACTACCGGGGTGCATTTTACATGGGAACCTTTGGCCGGCGATATTGCCGTTTCAGGTGAATTGGGTTATACTTACGGAATTTACACCTTGAAAAAAGATACGATTCTGGAACAGGGAACCTATGTTTCGATATGGAAAAAAGACATTACAGGAAATTGGAAGTATGTACTTGATACAGGAAATGAAGGATTGGAAAAAAAATGATACTTTTGCAAAAAAAACGGATTTAAGAATTTGTGCGTTACTATTTTTAACCTCTGGTTTTGTTGAATTTCAGCCTGCACATTTAAATCTTCATTTTTTATTATTTTTTGGTGGCTTAAAATAGAGCCATACAACAAATTCCGGATACATTTCGGAAATGGATGTTTTTAATTAAATTGCAGAAAAAAATTAGTTATGGGAAGATCGCACGAATCGTTTAACAAAAAAGAAGTTCGAAACAAAAAAGAAAAGAAACGGAAAGACAAGGAAGCTAAAAAAATTGCACGTAAAGATGGCGAAAAATCGAGTTTTGATGATATGATAGCCTACGTGGATGAAAATGGCAATATTACCAGCGAACCGATTGATCCGGGAAGAAGGACAGAAATAAATCTTGAAGATATTGCAGTAAGCGTGCCTAAAGGAGTAAAAGAGGATGAAGATCCGGTGCGCAGAGGGGTGGTTTCGTTTTATAACGATTCAAAAGGATTTGGTTTTATCAAAGACATGGAAACAAAACAGGATGTTTTTGTTCATGCCAACAATGTGATTGGAGAAATCAAAGAAGGCAACATGGTCACTTTTGAAGTGGAACGCGGTCAGCGCGGACCAACGGCCGTCAGGGTACAAATCAGCAAATAATACAACGGTAAAATCTACTGTTTCATTAGGTTTTAAAAGGACAGGATGGACAACAACGATGTTTTGCGGCGCATGCGGTACGCATTCGAACTGAATGATGCTGCAATGTCACATGTTTTCGAATTGGGCGGAGTGCAGCCTGCACCCGAAACCATCAAACTTTGGCTGAAAAAAGATGTTGACCCCGAATATGTTTTGGTCAGCGATTTTAATCTGGCTGCCTTTTTAAATGGTTTTATTATCAGCAGGCGCGGCAAAAAGGAAGGACCGCAACCTGTTCCTGAATCACAGCTAAGTAATAACCTGATTCTCCGTAAAATAAAAATCGCACTCGACCTGAAAGATGAAGACATTTTGCAAATTCTTGAGTTGGCTGGTATGAAAATCAGCCGCCACGAACTAAGTGCCCTGTTTCGTAATCCGGCACAGGCACAATATCGCGAATGCAAAGACCAGTTGCTAAGAAATTTCATGAATGGTTTGCAATTGAAATACAGGGAGAAGAAGGTTTGAAGAATTGATACTGGATGCTTGATGCTTGATGCTTGAAATTTGGAGCTTGATATTTGATACTTGATATTTGATACTTGATATTTGATACTTGATATTTGATACTTGATTCTAACAATCTCAAATCTATTATAAATGAAAACCATAGGACTTATTGGCGGAATGAGCTGGGAATCATCAGCCGTGTATTACAATATCATAAATCGAAAAGTACGCGAAGTCCTGGGTGGATTTCATTCGGCCAAAAGTGTGATGGTAACAGTTGAGTTCGATGAAATTCAGACACTTCAACACAAAGAAGACTGGAATGCCCTTGAAAGTATAATGGTAAAATCGGCCAGACAACTCGAAACCGCCGGAGCCGATTTTGTGGTTCTTTGCACCAACACAATGCATCTGTGCAGTCCGGCAATTGTACAGAATATCTCGATTCCGTTTCTGCACATTGCCGAAGCAACCGGACTGAAAATTGCTGAAACGGGTCTTAAAAAAGTGGCGCTGCTTGGAACGCGTTTCACCATGGAAAAAGATTTTTACAAAACCTACATCCTCGAACATTTTGGGATTGAAGTTATTATCCCTGAAGAACCGGAACGCGAAATCATTCACAATACCATTTATAATGAACTGGTTCAAGGTGTTATTCTTGATAAATCGCGCCTGAAATTTCAGCAAATCATTGGTAATCTCGAAAAGAGAGGAGCCGAAGGAGTGATTCTGGGTTGTACCGAAATTCCATTGCTGATTTCGCAAAAAGATGTTCAAATTCATGTTTTCGATACCACAACCATTCATGCTGAAATGGCGGTGAGATGGGCATTGCAATAAAATTACAAACAGGTTAATCCAGTAATAATCATAAATGATTATCTCATTTTATCAATAAATTCGTTTGGATTAAAATCAACAAGTTCAAACTGCACTTCGTTTCTCCGGTTTAACGGCTGAAACGGAGAATTATAGCCTAAAAATTCAAATTGGATGGAGTGTTTAATTCTGAGTTGATTCAGAATTTCAGCAAGTTTCTCCCTGTGTTTTGCTATTTCTGCCTCATTCGCATAACCACCAAATTGCACAGAAGCAGTGTACATCGGTTTCGATTTGTGCAACAGAATTCGTTTATCTTTTGGTTCGGGTAATTTATCAAACTCCATTTCCGATGGCAACACAAAACTCATGCTATTCAGTTTTTCATTCCCCGACATGCGTACCGGCGAAGTCATGGCAATCTGGCTGTTTTCTTCGTTACCCCCGAAAATATAGCCTGCCAGTACCTGAAATCCTGAATTACGGGAATTATCGTAAGTCCCGTTCATCTCAACCGTAGCCAAAATTGCTTCGGGATAAAACCTGATTTCAAATTTTTCTTTGGTGTAAAGAACCTCGTATTTCTGTGTTTCAGTTTTTGCTTTTGTCATGGTGTAAATGCCTGTGATAAGAATGATTATCAGAACCAATGAGCTTGTAATTATTAATGCTTTCATTTTATTCAGATTTTATTACGTGTTTTAAATAAAAGGTTGCCAAATAAATTGGCAACCTTTTGGGAATGGCATCGGAATTTTACAAACCCGATGCTGTTTTCAGGTAATTGCTCAAATTAATGTTGATTTCCACAACACAAATCCTTAATCACCTTTGAAACAAAAATTGAACAAAACCCTATCTTACAATCAGTTTCTTTGTTGAAACTGAATTTCCATTTTTCAGCGTAATCAGGTAAATTCCTGATTTAAAATCGTTGAGTACAATTCTTTCTGATACACTTACGTTGTTCAATTGTCTAAGCGTACGTCCGGCAATATCCCTGATAATTAAACTTTCAACACCAATGTTTGAATTGATGCGGATATAATCATTTGCAGGGTTTGGATAAATATCAAACGAAATCTCATTCAATGTTGAAATATCAGTTGTTGTTGGAATCAATACTGCATCAATTACGTGAACAACACCATTGTCGGCTTCAATATCGGCAACAGTAACTTTTGCATTGTTGATGAAAACGCCATTTTCGTCTATGGTAACAGTTACTTCTTTTCCCTGAACTGTAACAACTTTCTGTCCGTTGCTGAGGCTGCTGCTCATGGTTTTTGCACCAGCCACATGGTAAGTAAGAATATTGGTCAGCGCAGGAATATCAGCTAAAAGTGCTTCAACGGTTCCGGCTGGCAACGCAGCAAAAGCAGCGTCTGTCGGGGCAAACACAGTAAATGGTCCGGCACCCCGTAAAGTTTCAACCAAACCGGCAGCCACAACAGCAGCTTCCAAAGTGTTGTGGGTTTCGCTGTTCACCACAATGTCAACCACGGTGGCAGGCATTGTCGGTGGCAGAAGAACTGCATCGATTACATGTACAACACCATTTTCGGCTTCAATATCGGCTACAGTAACTTTTGCATTGTTGATGAAAACACCATTTTCGTTGATGGTAACAGTTACTTCTTTTCCCTGAACTGTAACAACTTTCTGTCCGTTGCTGAGACTGCTGCTCATGGCTTTTGCGCCAGCCACATGGTAGGTAAGAATATTTGTCAGCGCTGGAATATCAGCTAAAAGTGCTTCAATGGTTCCGGCTGGCAACGCAGCAAAANNCACCGTTTTCGGCTTCAATATCGGCAACGGTTACTTTTGCATTGTTAATGAAAACGCCGTTTTCATTGATGGTAACGGTTAATTTAGCATCATCATCATTGTAAGTTTCAACAATCATTCCGTCAGTAAGAACTGAACTCATCACTTTCCCTTTTACCAAATGGTAAAGAAGAATTTCGCTTAAAGCACCGCGTGAGTCGGCTAAAAGAGCTTCTAAAGTTCCTGCAGGCAGAGCATTAAATGCTTCATCTGTTGGTGCAAAGACTGTGAAAGAGCCACTTCCTTCCAAATCATCAACAAAATTTGCTTCAATAAGTGCAGTCTCCAGAATCGTATGATTCGNNACCATTATTTTATTTGTTCAACTTCAATCACTAAAACGATGAACAGACATAATTGTTTAATATAAAATTAAATTTGGATAAACAATAAATAAAATAATTATAAATATGTAGATTTATACTTGATTTAAGCAACTCATTATTAATGTATTATTATATTGAAATTATTTTAGTTATTAAATGTTAAAATATTTTACATTGAAATATTGTATTAAGGTTCCATTTGTTTTACATTGATTATCGATTGTAGTGAATAGAAATACCGTATTTTATGG
>DPCJ01000112.1 GCA_003516705.1 Prolixibacteraceae bacterium
GTGGTAGTTGGTTTTCATCTTTGTCTTTGATTTCTTATTTCTTATTTTGTTATTCCCTATTCTGTTATTTTTTCAAAAGGCTAAAAAGGTAAATCTAAAACATCGAATAAGGAATAAGAAATAAGGAAGTTTTTTCACTCCGCTTCTGATTTTGTTATTTCTCATTGTTTATTCCTGATTTCTTTGTTTTATTCTTAAACTCCCTCTCCTCTGGAGAGGGTTGGGGAGAGGCTCTTAGGTAAAAACACTTCAAACCGGCTCCCTTTACCAGGTTCGCTGTGTACTGAAATAGCACCGTGATTGGCTTCCACAACCGCTTTTACGTAATTCAAACCAAGTCCGAACCCTTTCACATTATGAATGTTGCCGCTGGTTTGCCTGTAAAACCGTTCAAAAATACGGCTTTGTACAGCCTTTGTCATGCCAATTCCTTTATCTTCCACAGTAATAATCACGCCGTCTTTTTTGTCGGAAGTTGTGATTTTTATTTCTGGCGGATTTACCGAATATTTGATGGCATTGTCAATCAGGTTATAAAAAATATTGGTGCCATGAATTTTATCGGTGGAAACAATTGGATTTTTTGCCGCAAAATTCAGTTCAATTCTGCCTTCCCTTTTCTCAATCTGTATCGAAATACCGTTTACAGCATCGCTGATAAGGTCGTGTACATCAACCGGTTCCCAACGGAATTCAAATTCTTTTTTGTCGAGCCGGGCAATGGTCAGAATATCTTCCACCTGCCGGTTCATCCGTGTATTTTCTTTTTTTATCATTCCGGCGAAATACCTTATTTTTTCGGGGTCGCTTAAAACCTTTTCGTTTGTAATTGAGTCGGTGGCAACCGAAATGGTGGCGATTGGGGTTTTAAATTCGTGTGTCATGTTATTGATGAAATCCGATTTCATTTCCGAAATCTTTTTCTGGCGGAGAATGTAGAACACACTCAGCCCGAAAGTAACCAAAATGATGAGCGAAAACAGGAACGACGCCACCAGCAGCCAGTTGAGCGAACGGTAAATATAATTGTCGCGGCCCGGAAACCATAGCGCCAACTGAATGTTTTTCTGAAAAATGTCGTTGGGGTAAAGGTCCACAATAAAACTGGTTGATTTTAATTTCATTGTGTCAGAAACCGGCTGACTGCTAACAAGAATACTGTCTTTCAGAATTCCAAATTCGAACCCGATAGGGATTTTACGGTTTTTTAATTCTTCGGTTAAAACCTGCTGAACCAGCGTGTCGTCGATGCTGTTCACATCCCATTCGGCAATTTCGGTAACCACCTGGCTGGCCATACTTTTCAGTTTCACGGCTTTCATTTGAGCGCGATGCGAAAAACCGGGCATCACAATATTTATTGTATCAAGTGTGGTTAGTACTGAATCGATTTTTACCACACTTAGATTATATAACGAATCGACATCTGCAACCACTGCGTCGTTATTTGTTACAAAAACGCCGTTGGAATTCTCTTCATCCTGCCTGATAATGACCACATCGCGATTATCATTCGAATCGGATTTGAAATGGTAGGTAAAAGAACTTTGTCCGTTATGTTTCTCAGCATCAACTTTTATTTCAATGCGTGAATTCTGTCCGGCAGGATTCACTCTTCGAATCATTGGGCGGGGTGCAGTAACATAATAAGTTGAATCAAAATTACGTTTCAGGCCTGGCGGCGGTGGCGGCGGAATTTTCTGCCCTGCAACAGTAACAGCGTGTGAAATACCACTCCAGTGAATAGAATCGTGAAAAACCATACGGTTCACCACCCCAAAATTATGAAGGTCTTCGAGTTTACGAACCGTGTTGTTCATGGCATCGCTGACACTGCGGCTGAAAAGTTCGTTTTTAATTCTGATGGCATTGTTCATCCAAACCAATTGCACAGCAATGATTCCGAGAATTGAAATACCCATTAAAAACACGATGCCTGTAAACCACTTTTTATTCATGGCTCAAATATAACCTTTTCAAAATGAGCGATTTTGATTTTAACTTTTCCTTAACAGATTTTAACCTGACCTTAACTGAAGGGTAACTCAATCAGCAGTTATCTTTGACTTCGAAATAGAAACAATTAAAAATAGTAAAGAAATGAAAAGAATTTTGTCGATGATGCTGGTGGCGGCCTGTGTAATTATTATACACACCAAAACAGTAATTGCGCAGGTTGTAAAATCTCCTGAAAAAAGCAAAACAGAGAAACACATTAAAATGCTGAAAGTGGATGACGACGGTAAAAAAACTGAAATCGACACTGTAATTACCGGCGATGAGCCGTTTGTTTGGAATGGCGATACCATTGGCGGAGGGGAGGAGTTTAAATGGATTTCGCGCAGCGATTTTGTGATGGATTCAGTGCACCGGTTTGATTATAAAATTGAGGGCGATGGAAAACGCCGGGTAATGATTAAACACTCTGATGACGGCGAACCGATGATTTGGGAACACGCTATGCCCGGGGTTCCGTCACCACCGCACACACCCAAAGTTATGATGCTTCGCCATCAGCAAGGAAAAAATGTAATCGATTTAAGCGACCCCGGAATTATCTCGTACGACAAAAAATTACGAAAAGATGGAACCGAAAAAATTACTATCGTTCGCAAACAGGTTGATGAAGAAGATTTGGAAATCAACGAAGACGTAATTATTCATGCACCGGGTGCGCCAGCCGTACCTGGACATCCGGGAAACGTTAAAACTGTAAGAGTTATTAAACATGATGACGGCACAATCAATGTTTTCGAAGACGAAAATGTGATGCGCGTAAAAGGCCGGAAAATGAAAATTAAAGAGATAAAAGAAGGCGATGAAACCAAAGTTGAAGTGGAGGTTGAAGTTGATGACGAGCAGGAAAACAAATAATTAAACAGCA
>DPCJ01000036.1 GCA_003516705.1 Prolixibacteraceae bacterium
TGGCCGAACCCAGAATACTTTCGTTAATGACGCGGTTTAGCCAGTCGATTACTTCGCGGCCCCGCAAAAACAAAACCCTGATTTTTTTGCTGATGATGTAAAACGTGATTGCCACTGAAGGAATAATCATCAGCACCGGCAAAGCCAGTTCCCAGTCGATAATCAGTAGTAAAATTACCGTACCGATTATCATCACCACCGACGAAACGATTGACGAAACACCCAGAGAAACAAACGATTTGATGGAATCGACATCGGCTGTAAGGTTGGTGAGCAGCTTCGAAGGGTTCATTTCCTGGATAAAGGTAAAACTCTGTCCTGAAATTTTCTGCGACAGACTTTCTCGCAGTTTAAATCCCACACGCTCAGAAGTCAATGTCTGAACCACAGTTTGAAATATCGAAAAAAGAAAAATAACTGTAGTTGCAATCAGAAACTGAACAAGTATGATTTTATAACTGAAACTTCCTTCGGTGTATGTATCTATGCCCTTGGCAATAATGCGCGGAATAATCAGGTTGGCTGCATTTCCGATGAGCGAAAAAAGCACAAGCAAAGCAATCATTGCCCTGTATGGTTTCAGCAGAGAAAAAATACTGCCTTTGCTCTTCTTATTTACCTTATTCTTACTCATTCTTCCTCAAAGAAAATCACACAAAGAAAACCAAAAACAATTATCCCCGGTTCACTTGAAAACAAATGAACATTATTCTTGATTTATGCCGCTTAAAAAAAAGCATATATGAAATATATTCTTAAAACAGCGGTTACCATTGGTCAGGCAAGAAATATTACTTTAATTTGATGTGATTAAAAACCAAAAATCAATTCAATTTTTTCAATGAAAAGAATATCTCTCATTTTCATGGCTTTTGTTGCTTACTTTGCCGTATCAGCCCAGGACAAAATCATTACTATTCAGCATGATACCATTGAATGCAGGATTATCTCGGTGAGCGCGGATAGAATCAGTTACGAGAAAGAAATGTCAGACAACCAAATAGCCGGGAAATCGATTGCAACAACTGAAGTTTTACAATATTTTCGTTCAGCGCAAAACAAGAACAGAATTTTCTCAGATTTAAGGAACCCTGTTTTGAATAAACCAGCCTATCGCTGGATGTTTTCATTACAAGGCGGACTGTCAAACTGTTTTAACGACTATGAAGAATTTAAAAGTCTTTTAACAAACAATGGTAATTCTGAATCAAATGTCGATGATTATATCCAGAATCTGAACAGCGGCTATTTTGTTAATCCTGGCTTTCACTATTTGCTAACAAACTTTTTGGGAATCGGGGTTGAATACTCATTTTTTCATTCAGAATCAGACGGAGAATTTATCATTAAAATTCCGGACAACAGTGGTTACAATTTACCCATTTATCATACTTTTTTGTTGAATGAAAAGCTTTATGTTCATTTTGCAGGTGCATCTGTTCTGGTAATCCAGAATCTCGGAAAAAATAAGAAAATCAGCTTAATGGAACGAATTTCACCGGGGATGTTTTTTTACAGAAATGAAAGCAGAAACAAAGATTATCAGGTTTTCTGGGGAAACAGTAATTATTATGAAGGTCAGGTACCGTATTATTTAGATTATGCAAATGCAGCATCAACCGGCAAAAGTTTTGGGTTTAAAGGAGGTCTTTCTTTGAATTATTCTTTTACTCCCAGATTAACAGCAGGTTTTACCGGAAATATTGTTTTGTCGAAGCTCAATCAAATTTCAATTGATGGGTACAGACTGAATTTAGAAAACCAGAAACTTGAAAATCCGCTGGATATTTCGCGTTTTGACTACGGAATCTCAATTTTTTATAATTTATAGTTTAGCCGAAGAATCAAAGTTTTTTCATTTATGAGTAACATATTTAAGCAAATATTATTCTTTATCGCTCCGTTACTGTTTTTTTCCTGTAGTAACGATTTTATAAAAGAAAGTTTAAATATCGATGGAGTTTCGAACACTCCTTTGATTGTTTCACCCGAATGGGAGCCCGGAGAATATCAGGTTCGTTGCAAGGGTGCCGGAAATGCTGATTTTATTGTGGAAAACATTCCCGGGTGGATGGATTTAGAAACAACGGACGGCAAATTTGAAAATGAAATCGCAACCATTCGCTGCAGTGCAACTTTTAAACCTGATTTTTCAAAAACTGGTATTTATATTGAACAAATCATCTTATCAACCGATGCGGGAAAATATGCTGTCCCTGTTTACTATATCTCCGAAGGAGACCCGGTGATTCAGGTTCCTCAGGAAATAGATTTAGCTGCCTTGCATAGCGGAAACGGACAACTGAAAATCACAAACACAGGAGATGGAATTTTACTTTGGCGACTTGTAAGTATTCCGGAATGGACAACTTATATCGATGATTTTTATGCTCCACCCGCTGCATTTCTGACAAAGGGTTTTTCAACCGAACTTTTGTTTTCATTTGATGCTGATAAAGCGGTGGAAAACAATTTTACAGGGAAAATTGTGTTGGCATCGAATGATAAAAACCATTCGTTGGTAGAAATTAATGTCTATGTCGATTTAGGAACGCCCGTGTTGAATACTTACTACCTCGAACCTCCGGTAATATTTAATACAAACGTTAATTCTCAACTGTTAGAAATTTCAAACATCGGAAATGGCATACTTATTTGGAATATAAACGAGCTTCCGGATTGGTTAACTGTTTCAGAATCGAAAGGCACTATAAATTCATTTACAAGCAAGAATTTGGAAGTTACCTGTGATTACAGCAAATTAAAACCAGGTTTAAATATCGATACGTTTTTTGTAAAAACCAACGACGTAACCAATCCTTTATTTCCGGTTATAGTAAAGGCCCGAATGCCGGGAAACAGCGAAAGTATTCGTTCGGTTAATGGAAATATAATCGACGTAGCATTTAACAAACAGACAAATACCTTGTATTATGCAACAAGTCAACCCAATCAGCTTGTGATTTACGATGTTACTACGAGGAGTGTAACGCGCGAAATTGAGTTAAATAAAGCCCCAAATTGTCTGTCGGTTTCAGAAGATTTTTCTAAAGCCGCAGTTGGTCACGGAGGTTTTATCAGTGCCATCGATTTGAAGAGCAACACTGTATCTGCCATTTTTGAATTCGATTATTCAATTTATGATATTGAATGGGCGAAAGACGATTGGTTTTGTTATACCCAGAATAACAGTACAATCTCAAATCTGTTTTGGATAAATACCAAGACCAGTGAAACATACGAAACAATTTCCAGCGACTACAGGATTGGCACAGGAAATCTGAAAAAAGTTCCAAATCAACCATTCATTATAGCATCGGCAAAAGAAATTTCACCTTCCGGCATCTATGTTTTTGATATTGAGACAAAAACTAAAAAGAGTTATACGCATACTTCTATTGAAAATGTTTGGTTTTTTGGCGAAGGAAATTTCACAATTGATTCGTATTCCAAAGTTTACAAAACATCAACTTTAACTTCTGCTTCGGGTAACAGTATTTATTCCCCGGCTGTAGTTGGCGAAATAAAAACCGGTGAGTATAGTGTTCCCGCCTGGTGGGTTGACTATTCTCCGGTTGCACACAGTATTTGGGCTATCTTCAGCTATTATCCCTATATGTATTATCCACCGGTTCCGGCAACTATTTATCAGTTTGAAGACAATGACTATTCTTTGATTAATACCTATTATTACGACAATATCTATCAACCCGATACCCAGACACCAGCATTTGAAGTTGAGGCACGCTATGTATTTGCAAACAACGAAGGAACAGAGTTGATAGTGTTACGAAAGGGGAAGGAGAACAGCAACTGGACAATTGAATATATTCAGATTCAGTAAAAGAGAAATAACAGAGGCTGCAAAATTAAAAGTTGCAGCCTCTGTTTTTATTCCACTGCTCCAAACAAATCATAATCCTCAGCACCCGTGATTTTTACATTTACAAATTCTCCTTTTTTCAAGGGCCGTTCAGAAGTTATCAGCACTTCGCCATCCACTTCGGGCGAATCAAATTCGGTGCGGCCCACAAAGAATTCGCCTTCCTGCCGGTCGATGATGACTTTGAAAGTTTTGCCAATTTTTTGCTGGTTGAGTTCTGCCGAAATCTGTTGCTGAATTTCCATGATTTCGTCGGCGCGCTCCTGTTTTTCCTCATCGCTGAGGTTATCTTTAAAATGCTTGTAAGCATATGTTCCTTCTTCGTTCGAGAACGGGAAAACTCCCAGCCTGTCGAACCTGATTTCTTCTATAAACGCCTTCAGTTCCTCGTAATCGTCTTCTGTTTCGCCGGGGAAACCAACAAGCATGGTAGTTCGCATTGCCACCCCTGGAACTTCTTCTTTTATCCTTTTTATCAGTGCTTCGGTTTCTTTGCGGGTAACGTGGCGCATCATATTTTTTAGTACCGGATCGGCAATGTGCTGCAACGGCATGTCGAGGTATTTGCACACTTTGGGATTTTCGCGCATCACCGNNCCGTAAATATCGATTCCGTAATATGAAAGCTCCTGCGCAATCAGCAGGATTTCCTTTACCCCTTTTTTGGCTAAATACCTGGCTTCGGTTACAAGGCTTTCGATGGTGCGCGATTTGTGTTTTCCGGTCATCATAGGAATGGCGCAAAAGGCACACGAGCGGTTGCAGCCTTCCGAAATCTTTAAATAGGCAAAATGTGATGGTGTGGTGATTTTGCGTTCGTAAATGTATTCGGGCTGAAAAGTCACTTTCAGTTCGTCAACCATCGCTTTCATGTCGAATTTGCCAAAGTAGCGGTCCACCTCGGGGATTTCGGTTTCCAAATCTTTCTGGTAGCGTTCCGAGAGGCAGCCCATTACATACAATTTGCCAATATCGCCGCGTTTTTTGGCTTCGGCATAATCGAGAATCATGTCGATGGATTCCTGTTTGGCGTCGTGAATAAATCCGCAAGTATTGATAAAAACCGCATCGAAACCGGTTTCTCCCGAATCGTGCACCACTTCGTATTTCCCGCGCTCCAGTTGGTTGAGCAATACTTCCGAATCGACAAGGTTTTTTGAACAACCCATCGTCACCACATTTACCCTTTTCTTCATCTGTTCAAAATTTTGGTGCAAAGAAAAGGTTTTTT
>DPCJ01000133.1 GCA_003516705.1 Prolixibacteraceae bacterium
GTTTACGATTTCAGGGTTAATTACCAGGTAAACAGGGCGTATGCCAACTTGGGTACATTGGGCGAAAATCTTTTTAATTACCCACAGTTGTTGGGTTCAAACGGACTGTTTTTTGATTCTTCATCGCGTAACGGAAGTTTTACAATGCCCATCAGCGATTTGTATTTCGACCTTGGTTTTATGAGCGAATCGTTNNAATCCTATCTCGATAATCCTGAGTTGGCTGCTGCAGACAAAATGATAGCTGAAAAACGTAGTTTCTCACCAAAAAAGGCAGAAGTCAATTTGGGTCCGTTTCCAAACCTGAAGTTGTTGATTGATACAAACCACAACAACCGGATGGCTTTTGATTATATGATTTCGCTCTGTATTCTGGATTTTTATAGTGTCGATTTTATAAACTATATAAGCCACTATTCCTATTACGGAATAAAAACACTGCCGCGTGCCTGGGGAGAGGTACTTGCTTTTTATATCGTGAAAAATAAATCGGTTCCTTCTTTTGTAACCAGCGAAACAGTTGATAAAGCCGACTCAGAGAGAATGAGGGCATTCAATGCTGAAATGATTAAATACGGACGAAACCAGGAACAGGCAAAGGCAGCGCTTCGCGGGAATTTTGAAAATACATTCTGGTATTATATGGTGTTTCTGAATCCGAAAGTTACAAATGCACTTGAAAATAAAGGCCTGATAAAATGATGAGAATTAATAATATACTACTCGGAACAGCTTTGTTTTTGTTTATAGTTTCGTGCAGAACCGGGGTGGAGAATTATTCCGATGTTGACAGGTTGCCTGTAATTTTTCCTGATTATGCGGGAATTACAGTTCCGCCGAATATTGCTCCGCTGAATTTTAAAATCGACGAACCGGGAACCAGTTTCGAAGCGCGGATTTATGCCGGAAACGAAAAGCCAATTGTTATCAGGAACAATTCGGGCTCAATAAAAATTGACAAGAAAAAATGGAAGTTGTTGCTTGAAAAAAGTCAGGGTGCCTCTTATAAAATTGATGTTTTTGTAAAAAGCGAGGGTGGTAACTGGCAGAAATTTAAAACCATCGAAAACAAAATTTCAACCGAAAAAATCGACAGTCATCTTGCTTATCGCCTTATTAATACTGGTTATGTACTTTGGACAAACCTTGGAATTTACCAGCGCAATCTCGAAAACTTTAACGAAAAGCCGATTCTTGAAAATAAATCGATTGAATATGGCTGTATCAACTGCCACTCGTTTGCNNAAAGTGGATACAAAAACCAAATATACGCTCAACGCCGGCGCCTATCCCAACTGGCATCCTTCGGGCAGTCATATTGCCTATTCGGTAAACGATATCGGGCAGAATTTTTGCTCGGGCGAAATCCGCATCGAAGTTTCTGACCAGCTTTCTGACCTGATTGTGTATGATGTGGAAAAAAACATCGTTTCAACTTCGCCAAAAGTTTCAACACCCAACCGCGAAAACCTGCCCATCTGGTCGCCCGACGGCAAGTTTATTTATTATCTGAGTGCACCGCCGGCACAAGACCTCGACAGCCGTATTAACGACAGGTACGATTTGTTGCGCATCGGCTACGATACATCAGCCAATACCTGGGGAAATATTGATACAATTCTGATTGCTGACTCTGTGGGTAAAAGCATTAGTTTTCCAAAAATTTCGCCCAACGGTAAATTCCTGATGTATTGCACAAGCGATAACGGTTATTTTACCATCCATCATCCGCAGACCGACCTGAATTTGCTGAATCTGCAAACCGGTGAGTTTGGTAAAATGGAAATCAACAGCGCCGAAACCGACAGCTATCACTGTTTCTCCAGCGGCGGCCACTGGTTTGTGTTTACCAGCAAACGCCTCGACGGGCTTTTTTCACGGCCTTTCTTTTCGTATTTAAATGATGATGGAAAAGCCACAAAACCTTTTGTTTTACCACAGGAAGACCCTGAGTTTTATAACTCGTTTATTAAAAACTACAATATTCCGGAGCTGATAAAAGGCGAAGTTCCGGTAACACCAGTCGAAATCCGCGACAAGGTGATGGAACCTGCAATTCCGGCAAACATTGCTCCCGGCGTCGATACGCTTTACATGAAACGACATCTGCAAAAGAAAGAAGCCGGCGATTCGCCGCATGTATAAAAAAATCGACGCTACATTTTTCTAAAATCATAGTTACGATTTTAAATTTCGTAAGCATGAAATTAGAAAATCGTAAGCACGAAATTGGAGTCATCGCGGCAAGGTTTTAAAAATGCCGTTTTTTGAAGGCAAAAAACAATGTAAAAGGGTGCACCATAACTTAGTCACTACCAGCAGCCTGAAAGCCTGCAATTTTTTATAACGATAACTTTGGTTCACCTGCTGAATATGAAACAACCCAGAAATTTCAATTCTATTGAATTGCACCCCGATGGTTCGGGGCGGTGCGAGCAGAGAGTTTGTTGGGTTGGAGTTCAACGCGATGCAATCGCGCAGCAGCGGGGCAGGAGTTTTGGCTAGCAAGGCTATCAAATTGCGTAGTTACGGTGTTGATTAAATGATAGTTTATTTGTTTTCAGTTTTTTATTGTTGTAACTTTTATGGTATAAATTGAAACAAAACCAAAATGAAAAAGTTAACAATTTTTGCGCTTACAATTTTTATTGTTTTAGCCTCAATACCTTATTTTTCCTCGGCAGAGAATCAGCAAATAAAGCAGGATACAGCTTTTGCCGGAGTTTATACACTTGTTACTGTAAATGGCGAAAAGGTGCCGGCAACCATTTCCCACGACGATGTCAAATTCAAGGTTAGTTCGGGTACATTCATTATCATGGCTAATGGGACTTGCATCAGTAAGATGAGCTTTATTCCTCCGGGAGCGTCGGAAGCTGTTTCAAACGAAGTAAGCGCCACTTATAAAAAAGATGGCTCAAAACTGACCATGCAGTGGAAAGGTGCAGGGACAACTGAAGGGATACTCGACGGTAATTCTTTTAGCATGGACAACGCGGGAATGAAGCTTGTGTACAAAAAATGAACTTTCCAGCGTGAGTTTTACAACAATTTTAATACTACCGAATTGCACACCGATTGCAAATCGGCGCGAGTATGGGCGGCCAAAACAGCCAAAACAAACAACGCCACCTACCGATACGAATACGCTTTTTAAATGAGTGCTATCAATTAAATCCCAGCTTGGATTAAGCTTCCGGGCTGTGTTGTTTCCCTGTATTCGTAATAAACAATGGCCAGTATGCATATCATTGATGGTATTGCAAGCCAGGCTCCGATGATATTTACTGAACGAACCTGAAAAAGGAAGAAAGGGCTGATGACAATGTTTAATATTCCGGCCATGCGATACAACATGGTGAATTGGCTTTTCGACTTTATTAAACCGATACCAAAGAATACAGCATTTACTACCGAAATAAGCATATTCATTCTGTCAAGATATAAAACCCGGATTGATTGCTGAAGGAAGAAAATGATATAAAATGAGGGGATGGTTACCATGCTCACCAGCGAGGTAATTTGAATAATTTTATTTGCCTGATGTTTACCGAATTCATAAAAGCCATAATTATACAAAACGCCACCTACAACATAAACGATGATAAACATAAGTCCAGCAGGTGTATTAATATTATTCTGAGGCACAATAACGGAGACAAAAATGAGCCAGTTGATTAAACCTATCACTCCGGCAATTAACATTCCCAATAGTACTTTGCTGATAAAAACATTTCCGGGGTCATTCTCTAAATTATTCTGCTTCAACGATTCAATTTCTAAAATCTCAGTAATCAGTTTTATGGTTGACATACGTGGAATAACTTCGCCTGCTTCAATTCTTTGAATGGTTCTGATATCAACGTTGCAGGAATCGGCCAACTCCTTTTGTGTAATCCCCTTCTGATTTCGAATTTCACTGATCTTTTTGCCTAACGCCGGTTGTTTCATGGTTGTCATCAAAGTTTCATCAAAAGTAGCAGGATAATCATTTTTTATACAACCAAATGTGGTCAATTTGTACGACATTCGTGCGGCATTTGCTTCAATATTGGTATTCGGGGATATTCAGGTCTTCTTCCCGAGCTATCAGGAGTTTGCAACTCAATTTATAATCAACAATTACGCTCCCCAGGTTTCCCTGTCTAAACTTCGGTAATGAATGGCTTCTGAAAGGTGGTGTGGCTGCACGTTTTCTTCGCCTTCAAGGTCGGCAATGGTGCGCGACACTTTAAGAATACGGTCGTAGGCACGTGCCGAAAGACCCAGTTTTTCCATGGCGGTTTTTATCAGCTCGTTGCTTGTTTCGTCTAAAACTACGTGCTGTTTTATCAGTTTCGATGTCATTTGCGCGTTGGCATAAACACCTTTGCAATCGGTAAACCGCGCTTCCTGAATTTTTCGGGCGGCCATCACCCGCTGTCGCACCGTTTCGCTGTTTTCCGAGGCTTCAAGCTCCGATAGTTTTTTAAATGGAACGGGAACAACTTCGAGATGAATATCAATGCGGTCGAGCAGCGGCCCCGAGATTTTGTTCAGGTATTTTTGTACGATGCCCGGACCACAAACGCAATCTTTGGTGGGGTGGTTGTAGTATCCGCAAGGGCAGGGGTTCATCGAGGCCACAAGCATAAAACTGGCCGGGTATTCCACCGAAAATTTGGCGCGCGAAATGGTGATGGTTCTGTCTTCCAGCGGCTGGCGCATCACTTCGAGCACGGTTCGTTTAAATTCGGGCAGTTCGTCTAAAAACAACACGCCGTTGTGGGCCAGCGAAATTTCTCCGGGTTGCGGGTAATTTCCGCCGCCGACTAAAGCGACGTCAGAAATTGTATGATGGGGCGCCCTGAATGGCCGTTGTGTCATCAGTGAAGTTTCCTTGTCGATGTTCCCTGAAACCGAATGAATTTTTGTGGTTTCGAGCGCTTCCTTCAGCGTAAAGGGAGGCAGGATTCCCGGTATCCGCTTGGCCAACATGGTTTTGCCAGCTCCTGGAGGACCAACAAGAATAATGTTGTGCCCGCCGGCAGCTGCAATTTCGAGTGCCCGTTTTACATTTTCCTGTCCTTTTACATCGGCAAAATCAATGGTATTGTTGCTTACCTGCGCGTAAAACTCAGCTCGCGTATCAATTATGGTTTGCTCAATCGAATTCTCGCCATTCAGAAAGTCGATTACTTCGCGGATATTTTCAGCGCCGTAAACTTTTAGTTTGTCAACCACGGCAGCTTCGCGCACATTTTGTTTGGGCAGAATAAAACCTTCGAAACCTTCCTTCCGGGCGTTGATGGCAATGGGTAGCGCCCCTTTTATGGGTTGCAGATTACCATCGAGGCTGAGTTCGCCCATCAGAATATACTTTCCTAAAAGGTCGGTATTTATTTGGTTCGAAGCAGCCAAAACCCCTGCTGCCAGAGGCAGGTCATACGCCGAACCTTCCTTGCGGATATCTGCCGGCGCCATGTTAATGATGATTTTTTGCTTTGGCCATTTGTAACCGTTTAACCGCAAAGCCGATTCCATGCGTTGCTGACTTTCTTTTACGGCGCTGTCGGGCAACCCGACCAACATAAATTTAATTCCGGTGGTTACATCAACTTCACAGGTAATTGTGGTGGCATCGATTCCAAACACTGCGCTTCCGAAGGTTTTTACCAACATATTTGAACGGGTTTTATTTAGTTAAGCGCTTAAAATTAGGGAATTAAAGTGAGAAGTAAAAACGAAATTTTCGGTGACATGAATTGCTGAATTCTGCTTTGTTAAAATGTTTTTTTGAAAATATTCAATGATTTCAATAGATAAATTTGCAGGTGTTTATTAAACTGAAATGCGGTTTTTGATTTAGAAATAATGTCTTTACATCCGCTGAGTGATTAGCCTGACTTTTTCTTTCTCAATAATTTAAATATTAGTAAATCAATACTATAATCAAATCAACTTTGAAAATACATGACTTCAACTTTGAAATTGCATGAAAATTCAGGGAGCTATTCTTGGCAGAATACCGACGATTTCTTAATAAAGCTTTTTGCGTTTCACCAGAAATGAAAGTAATACTTCTTTAAAATCTTTGTTGATGTCGGCTTCGGCGAGGTCGATCTGGTATTGTCCGCATTTTACCTTCAGGTCACCAAAATAGGAATTAACGGTTGAAATGTACTGGTTTTTGATTTCCCAGGGATTGAATTTTACGGTTTGCCCGGTTTCGAGATCCACAAATTTGTGGGGCCGGTTGCTGAATTTAAACTCGCGTTCGAGCGAGTGGTCGGTAACATGAAAAAGAATAACCTCATGTTTGTTATACCGCAGATGCTGGAGCGCCGAGAAAAGTTCGTCGGTTTTTTCGTTGTCAATCATATCGCTGAAAATGATTACAAGCGAGCGTTTGTGTATGTTTTCGGCAATTTCGTGTAAAACAGCAGTGGTGTTTGTACTTTTTCGCAAGTGGGCATTTTCGGGCTGAATCAGTTCGGTGAGTTTGCCGTACATCAGCTCGGCATTCACCGACGAAATGCGGGGTGTTGTATGGAATTCAATGGCATCTGAAAAAAGTGTCAGGCCAACGGCATCGCGCTGCGAACGCATCAGGTAAATCAGTGCTGCGGCTGTGTAAACCGAAAATGCAAGTTTGTTGTGCAGGTGTTTTTCGCCTTTTGAATACGGGAAAAGCATCGATGATGAGGTGTCGATTACAATCTGGCAACGCAGGTTGGTTTCTTCTTCGTATTGTTTTACAAAAAGTTTATCGGTGCGGGCAAACAGTTTCCAGTCGATGTGTTTTGTAGATTCGCCCTGATTGTACAGCCTGTGTTCGGCAAATTCAACCGAAAAGCCATGAAACGGGCTGCGGTGAAGCCCCGTAATAAAACCTTCAACCACTTCACGTGCAATCAGTCCAAGATTATCGAATTGGTGAAACTGTTCTATGTCGAATAAATTTTTCAAGGAAGAATAAAATAAAACTGTCATTTCGACGAAGCATGAGGAGAAATCTTTGTTCAATGAGAAAGATTTCTCATTCGTTCCTCATTCGAAATGACAGCTATTAAGGTTATTTTTTATAAAAGTGCGTTCATTTTTTGCACAAAAACCTGTTTTGGAGCGGCACCTACCTGTTTGTCAGCTACTTCGCCGTTCTTCACAAACAAAACTGTTGGAATATTGCGGATTCCGTATTTCATCGCAATATTCGGGTTTGAGTCAACATCCACTTTGCCGATAACAGCTTTGCCACTGTATTCAGTGTGCATTTCTTCAACTATTGGTGCAATCATGCGGCATGGTCCGCACCAGATTGCCCAAAAATCAATCATCACAGGTTTGTCTGATTTTAGTACCAATTCTTCAAAATTGGCATCGGTAATTTCTAAAGCCATAATTCTATTTTTTTTGTTTTTGTTATTATTTTTTACTCATTCAAAACTAATTAATTCTGAACGACATATTAAGTTCGTTTTTCAAAAATTTCAACATTTCGTCGGTCAATTCAATTCTCGCAGTGCGCGAGAACATTTGGATGTTCATGTTACTTTCCGGATCGTAAATATTGAATTTCAACAATACTTTTCCCTTATTGTTCAAGGCAATTTTCTCAAGTTGCTCAATCATTCCGGTTGTTACCTGCAATACAGGCATGTTAAGTGTAATGCTTTTCACATAGTTTTTTCTTACTTCCGAAAGTAGTTCGATGTTCGCGATTCTGAATTCCATCTGTTCGCCTCTGTAGCTTTTTTGAACGTTTCCTTTAACCATGATAAACAGACCGGTTTTGCAGAACCTTGAAAAATTCACATAGTCCTGGCCAAAAAACATGAACTCTTTTGAGTCGGTATAATCGGTTAGCGTCAACGAACTGAAAGGTTTCCCGGTTTTGCCAATTCCTTCGCGGGCGGCGGTTACCATGCCACCAAAAGTAAGGTCTTTGTTTTTCAATTTATCGATGTCGTTATTCAGGTCTTTCAGAAAGACATCGCGCGAGCAGAAACTTTCGAGTTCAAGCCTGTAATCGTCGAGCGGATGGGCTGTGAGGTAAATCCCGATAAGACTTTTTTCTTTTTCGAGCAGCACCAGTTTTGGCCACTCTTCAACCTGCGGAATGTCGGGTTTTTTAATGGCCTGACTTTTTGCCAAAGCTCCAAACAGACTTTGCTGAGCGCTTTGCGAATCTAATTGAACGCGGTTTCCATATTTAATCAGTTTTTCGATAAACGAGGTGGAGTCGTTGGCATCGTCGCCCGAAAAAAGGCTGCTGCGTTTAATTCCGTCAAGGTTATCAAAGGCACCCGCAATGGCAAGCGCTTCAAGGTTTTTTTTGTTTACAGTCTGCAGGTTTACATTTTCCACAAATTCGAAAATGGTTTTAAACTCGCCATGTTTTTTACGGGCTGTAATAATATCCTGTGCGGCTCCGGCACCAACACCTTTTATGGCTCCCATCCCGAAACGGATGTTGCCGTTTTTATTAGCTGTGAATTTGATAAAACTTTCATTCACATCAGGTCCTAAAACATTCAGATTCATGCGCTGGCACTCGGTCATCAGTTTTGTGATATCGGTGATGTTGCTCAGGTTCCGGCTTAAGTTTGCAGCCATAAATTCGCCAGGATAGTGCGCTTTCAGGAAGCCGGTTTGGTAAGCAATGTACGCGTAACAAACCGAATGCGATTTATTAAAGGCGTATGAAGCAAAAGCTTCCCAGTCTTTCCATATTTTATCGATGAGGTCGTCAGCTTTTTTACCTTTTAGGTTACATTCGTCAACAAACCGGAAGTTGGCTTTACATCCTTCGTGAAACTTTACTTTCAGTTTGTTCATCACTTCAATTTGCTTTTTTCCCATTGCTTTCCGGAGGTTGTCTGAATCACCACGGGTAAAATTGGCCAACAGGCGCGAAAGTAACATTACCTGTTCCTGATAAACCGTAATTCCGTAGGTTTCGCTCAGGTGTTCTTCCATCATCGGCAGGTCGTAGTCCACTTTCAGCCGGCCATGTTTACGACCAATAAAATCGGGGATGTACTGCATTGGACCCGGACGATAAAGCGCATTCATAGCGACAAGGTCCTCAAACCGATTGGGTTTCAGGTCGCGCAGGTGTTTTTTCATGCCATCCGATTCAAACTGAAAAATGGCGGTAGTTTCGCCGTGGCTGAAAAGCTCAAAAGTTTTTGGGTCGTCGAGTGGAATTTTGTCGATATCGATTTCAATACCTTTTGAAAGTTTGATGTTTTCGAGGGCTTCTTTTATTATCGATAAGGTTTTCAACCCGAGGAAGTCCATTTTCAATAGCCCGATTTCTTCAACAAACCGTCCGTCGTATTGGGTTGTGAGGAGTTTTTCCTCGTCCTTGGTTGGCATCAGCGGGATGTGTTCGTCTAACGGGTCGCGGCTGATGAGTATTCCGCAGGCGTGAACACCCGACTGCCGCACCGAACCTTCCAAAGTCTCGGCAAACTTAAGTGTTTTGGCAATCAGTGGGTTATTCGACTTTGTTTCCTGTTTTAGCTCCGGGCTTTCTTTAAACGCGGTTTCGAATGTCATTTTAGGTGTATCGGGAACAAGTTTGGCTAATCTGTCGGCTTCAGGCAGTGGCAGTTTTAATACGCGTGCCACATCGCGAATGGCCAGTTTTGTTGCCATTGTTCCGAATGTGCAAATGTGGGCTACTTTGTCGCTGCCATATTTGTTGGTAACGTAATCGAGAACCAACTGGCGGCCGTCGTCATCAAAATCGATGTCCACATCGGGGAGCGAAATACGGTCGGGGTTCAGAAATCTTTCGAAAAGCAGATTGTACCTGATTGGGTCGATGTTGGTAATACCCGTGCAATAAGCAACAGCTGAACCTGCCGCCGAACCACGACCTGGACCCACAATCACTCCCATTTCGCGGGCTTTGTTGATGAAATCCTGGGTAATCAGGAAATAACCGGGATACCCCATTTTTTTTATTACATCGAGTTCGAAATCAAGCCTTGCTGCAACATCTTCGGGAACCGGATTGCCATATCTTCGTTTTGCACCCACAAAAGTGAGGTGCTTTAAATAATCAGATTCATATGCAACACGCAATACATTTTTGTATCCACCAAGCCGCTGGTAAGCATCGTCACCAAATTCCCCCAACAAATCAGCATCTGAAAACCTTTTTTGATAATCTTCTTCGGTTCCAAAATCTTCAGGGATTGGGAAAATGGGCATAATTGGGGCCGAATTCAACTCAAAATCTTCAATTTTTTCTACAATTTCAGCGGTGTTTCGCAACGCTTCAGGAATATCCGAAAACAATTCGTTCATTTCCTGTTGAGTTTTAAACCACTCCTGTTTGGTATAACGCATTCTCGTGGGGTCGTCAACATCTTTGCCAGTGTTGAGGCAAATCAACAGGTCGTGGGCATCGGCATCTTCGGCATTGGTGAAGTGTACATCGTTTGTGGCTATAATTTTAATTCCCAGTTTTTTGGCTATTGGCACAATCAGCTTGTTTACCTGAACCTGTTTGTCGTAAACCTCTTCGCGCTGCTGCGCCAGTTCCGACGGGTGACGCATCATTTCAAGATAATAGTCAGAACCGAAAACCCGTTTGTACCAAAGTATAGCATCTTCAGCATCCTTTATGTGGTTGTTCATCAGCAATGAAGGGATTTCCCCGCCCAGACAGGAGGAGGAAGCAATCAACCCTTCACTGTATTTTTCGAGCAAGGTTTTGTCTATTCGTGGTTTGTAGTAGAATCCTGTATTATTGGCAATTGAAATTAATTTAACAAGGTTTTTGTATCCGGTTTTGTTTTTAGCCAACAAAATAAGGTGATAGCCAGAGCGGTCAACTTTATCTTTTTTATCGTGAATTGTTCGTTCGGCCACATAGGTTTCGCAGCCTAAAATGGGTTTAATTCCGGCTTTTTTGCAGGCAGCGTGAAACTCTTTGATACCGAACATGGTTCCATGGTCGGTAAGGGCAAGCGCACCCATCCCGTCTTTTTTTGCTTTATTCACCAGTGCCGAAACGCTGGCAGCGCCATCGAGTATTGAATATTGAGAGTGTACATGCAAGTGAGTAAACGGAACCATGATAATGCTTTTTGAAATTCGAGTTATAAAATTACGGTTTTTACAAGGAGCTTTGGGCGATGTTGATAAAATATGGAGAATTAGATATTAACAAAAAAGCCCGGTGAAAACCAGGCTTTTAATCAATATTTGCTGCTATAAGTTTTGCAATTTCATGAAATTCTTCGGGGGAAAATTTCTGCTTCTTCGAAAAATTAAGCAAATCGGCTTCGGTTTGCATGGGCACAAGATGAATGTGGGCATGTGGAACTTCGAGCCCTAAAACCATAACACCCACTTTCTGGCATGGAATGGCTTTCTGAATTCCTTTGGCCACTTTTTTTGCAAACAGTTGCAAGCCAGAGTACAACTCATCATCAAGGTCGAAAAGATAATCGACCTCTTTTTTTGGAATAACAAGCGTGTGACCTTTTGCCACCGGGAAAATATCGAGAAACGCAAAGTAGTGCTCATCCTCAGCTACTTTGTAGGCCGGAATTTCGCCATTTACTATTTTCGAAAAAATGCTCGCCATTTAAGTTATAATGAAATTTCCACAATCTCGAATGGTATAATTCCCGAAGGAACCTTTATATCAACCACATCGCCCACTTTTTTGCCCATCAAACCTTTGGCAATGGGTGTGTTAACCGAAATTTTTCCTTGTTTCAGGTCGGCTTCGCTTTCCGGGACCAGAGTGTATTTCATGGTGGCGTTGTTCTTCTGATTTTTGATTGTCACCACATTTAAAATCTGCACTTTCGAAGTTTTAATCTTCGATTCGTCGAGAATACGGGCATTGGCAATTTTACCCTGAAGTTCAGCGATTTTCGCTTCAAGCATACCCTGCGCATCTTTTGCAGAGTCGTACTCGGCGTTTTCAGAAATATCGCCTTTTTCAATGGCTTCGCCAATCAACCGCGAAATCGCAGGCCGTTCAACGTTTATTAATTGGTCTAACTCTTTTTTAAGTTTTATGAGCCCGTCTTTTGTTAAATATACCTGGGACATGTTTAATCCTCCTTGTTTACTGTTACCTTATAAAAAAAAACAGAAAGAACTCCGGAAAAACCGGAACTCTTCCCTCGGCAAAATTAAAAAATTCTTTTACTAAATATGCAATGTTACAATAATTGTTCTAAATGAATGGTTTAGATGCTGTTAAAAATATTTTCGGTTCAAAATTTCATTGTAAATCACAGCGTCGCGAAGCGAAAAATTGCCCTTGAAAACCGATTCTTTTTTGGGAGTAACAGCAGGTTTTGCAGTGGCAGTTTCAATTATTTTTCCACCTTCGTTTTTTGGGTTGAAAGTGTAATTCTGCTCGTTTACCGCAGGTCCCGGTTCTTTTACGAAAACTTCTTTTGTTCCATGCGGGTCTTCAGCAAGATGGCTTAACACGGGGTCGTCTTTAAACAAATTCCAGATGTCTTCCGGAGAGTTTAAATTTCCGGCAATATCACCGGAGGTCTGCTTTTTCTTCTTTAGCTGGCCCAGTGCACCTGCTCCGGCAATGATTAATGTTAATATGACAACTAAAAGGTCATCCATTATAATTACTATTTAATGAGCAATAAAAATTCTACTTTTGTGCTTCTGGTAAAAATAAGAAAAATATGAAGTTGGTTGGTGGTACAGTGAGATTTTTGTTTTTTTTATTCATGCTTTTGTCGGCGCACTCGTGCGACCAGTTGCAGGAGTCGGAGGTGCCAAACATACCTTTTTCATTTAATATCAATCTCGTAATCGATAATGAACTTACCATTCCCGGCAATTCGAAATATTATCCCTTCGGAGGATACGGCGGTGTGATAGTGTATTGCGAAACCAGTGATACTTATTACGCCTTCGATGCAACCTGCACGCATGAATTATCCACAACCTGCAAAGTAGTTAATACAGGCGTTTTGGGCGAGTGTAAATGTTGTAAATCGAAATTTATACTTCAGGGAGGAGGTTATCCGGCAGAAGGACTGGCCGAAGCTCCGCTCCGCCANNTTTCGCGCATTAATAGTTCAACACTTCGGGTTTACAATTAGTATCCGTATAAAATAAAAATGGGGTTCAGTAAAAATTGAACCCCATTTTCTATGTCACTAAAACTGATTAATATCTGTAATGATCAGGTTTGTATGGCCCTTCTTTCGGGACGCCAAGGTAGGTTGCCTGTTCGTCTGACAACGTTGTTAGTCTAACCCCGATTTGTTCGAGGTGTAAACGGGCAACTTCTTCGTCGAGTTTTTTAGGCAAACGATAAACGCCAATTTCATAATCGTTTTGCCAAAGATCGATTTGCGCCAGCGATTGGTTGGTGAACGAGTTGCTCATTACAAACGACGGATGGCCGGTGGCACATCCCAGGTTTACAAGACGACCTTCGGCAAGCAGATAAATTGCATTTCCTTCAGGGAAAATATATTTATCGACCTGTGGTTTAATGTTTATTTTTTCAATGCCTTTGAAATCATTGAGTTTGTCAACCTGAATTTCATTGTCGAAGTGGCCGATATTACAAACAATGGCCTGGTCTTTCATTTTGGCCAGATGGTCAATGGTAATTACATCTTTGTTACCAGTAGTAGTAACATATATATTTCCGTCTTTAAGGGCGTTTTCAATTGTATTTACTTCAAAACCTTCCATGGCAGCCTGGAGAGCACAAATCGGGTCGATTTCGGTGACAATAACCCTGGCTCCGTATGAACGCATGGAGTGAGCGCAACCTTTTCCCACATCGCCATATCCGAGAACCACAACCACTTTACCAGCAATCATTACATCGGTAGCGCGTTTGATGCCATCAGCCAAAGACTCACGGCATCCGTACAAGTTGTCGAATTTCGACTTGGTAACTGAATCGTTTACATTGATGGCTGGAACAAGCAATTCGCCTCTTTCAAGCATTTGGTATAAACGGTGAACTCCGGTGGTGGTTTCTTCCGAAACACCTTTCCAGCCTTCAACAACTTTGTGCCATTTCCCCGGGTTTTCGGCAAGTGTTTTTTTCAATAACTCAAGAATTACTCCTTCTTCTGTACTCGATGGTTTTTTGTCGAGTACTGTTGCATCGTTTTCAGCCTTGTAACCCAGATGAATCAACAAAGTTGCATCGCCACCATCGTCAACAATCAGGTTTGGTCCGAGTCCTTCGCCAAAATCGAGTGCCTGCTCGGTACACCACCAGTATTCTTCAAGGGTTTCACCTTTCCATGCAAAAACAGGTATGCCGGCTTTTGCAATGGCTGCTGCTGCGTGATCCTGGGTTGAGAAAATATTACAACTTGCCCATCGCACCGAAGCGCCCAATTCAACAAGTGTTTCAATAAGCACAGCGGTTTGAATGGTCATGTGTAAGCTTCCTGTGATTCGGGCACCTTTTAAGGGTTTTTGTTGGCCAAATTTTTTGCGGATCGACATCAACCCGGGCATTTCTTTCTCTGCAATTTCAATCTCTTTTCTGCCAAATCCGGCAAGTGAAATGTCTGCAACTTTGTATTCCAGCATTTCTTTAACTGCTACTGTCATTTATTTATGTGTTTAATTTATCTGATATAAAAACGGATGCAAAACTAACAAATTATGCACAAAAAAGTTGTGGGGAAAATCGGTGTGTGATTTTAAATAGTGTTAGTTTCCCATATCCGACATGAATTTAATGCGCATCAGCCTGATATTGTCTTCCGAGTACTCATCTTCGCCAAGTTCAGCCAATGCATCGGCAATTGAATCAGACTGGGCTTCTCTGAAGTAATCGAAAATCTCTTCCTGGTGGTCTTCGTCAATTTCATCATCAATATAATAATCAATGTTCAGTCGGGTACCTGAATTAACAATCGCTTCAACTTCGGTAATTACATCTGAAACGGAAACACCTTTGGCATCGGCAATATCATCGAACGACATTTTACGGTCGATGCTCTGAATGATGAATACCTTCATCTTCGATTTGTTGGCCACAGTGCGGACCACCATATCTTCGGGGCGTTCAATTTCGTTTTCTTCTACATAACGGGCAATCAGTTTCACTATTTCATCGCCGTATCGCCGGGCTTTTCCCTGGCCAACACCCTGAATGTTCTGTAATTCTTCAATATTTATGGGGTATTGAATCGACATTTCGGCCAGTGATGGTTCCTGAAAAATGACATATGGCGGGAGGTTGTGCTTTTTTGCAATTTTCTTGGTAAGTTCTTTCAGCATGGCAAAAAGTTGCGGATCGCCACTTGACCCACCCGATGGAGCGCCGGCATTTTCTTCACCTGAATCATCATCTTCGTAAGCATGATTTTTTACCAACATGAAGCTGGTTGGATTCTTCAGGAACTCGTGCCCTTTCTCAGTCATTTTCAGGAGGCCATAATTTTCGATGTCTTTGCTGATTAGTCCTTTAACCATCGACTGCCGGAAAACCGCATTCCAGAAACGCTCATCGTGGTCGCGGCCTTCGCCAAAACAGTTCAGCGTGTAATGGTTAAACGATTTAATTGCGGCAGTTTTATTGCCGATAAGAATATTTGCGATGTGGTCTGCCTTATAAAGTTCGTTTACTTCCATAATTGCATCAAGCGCCATTACAATTTCATCTTTTGCTTCAACCTGTTCTTTTGGATTAAGACAGTTATCGCAGTTCCCGCAGTTATCATGGGGATATTTTTCACCAAAATAATGAAGCAGAATAATGCGACGGCAAATTGCAGCTTCGGCATACGAAACTGTGTCAAGCAGCAGTTGTTTCCCGATTTCCTGCTCGGCAACGGGTTTGCCATGCATAAATTTTTCCAGTTTCTGAATGTCTTTGTAACTGTAAAAGGTGATGCATTTCCCCTCTCCGCCATCACGTCCGGCACGCCCGGTTTCCTGGTAATATCCTTCCAGACTTTTCGGAATATCATAATGGATTACATAACGTACATCGGGTTTGTCGATTCCCATCCCAAATGCAATGGTGGCAACAATCACATCAACCTCTTCAAGCAGAAATTTATCCTGGTTTAACGAACGCGTGGCAGCATCCATGCCTGCATGATAGGCAAGCGCTTTAATTCCGTTAACTTTTAGGGTTTCGGCTATTTCTTCCACCTTTTTACGGCTGAGACAATAAATTATGCCCGATTTACCTTCGTTCTGTTTTATGAATTTAATAATCTGGTTTTCAGGTTTTACTTTGGGTCTGATTTCGTAATAAAGATTTTCGCGGTTAAACGAGGCTTTATATACTTCAGCATCTAAAATTCCAAGGTTTTTCTGAATATCGTGCTGAACCTTGGCAGTTGCAGTTGCTGTGAGTGCAATAATGGGCGATTTACCTATTTCTTCAACAATGGGTTTAATTCGCCTGTATTCTGGTCTGAAATCGTGGCCCCACTCCGAAATGCAGTGTGCCTCGTCGATGGCATAAA
>DPCJ01000131.1 GCA_003516705.1 Prolixibacteraceae bacterium
CCGGTTAATGCATAAATTGAAGTTGTGTCAAGAATATCAAGTGTTTCGTCCATCTTTTCATCTTCGTAAACATAAATGGTAAGTACCGGCCCAAACAATTCTTCTTCCATGGTAATGTACTTTGGATTTGAAGTAAGAATTACTGTTGGCTCGATAAAATAACCTACCGATTTATCGCAGTTTCCACCGAAAAGAACTTCTGCATCTTTGTCTTCGCGAGCGCGGTCGATAAAACTTTTCAGTTTGTCGAAAGAAGCCTCATCGATAACAGCATTGAAAAAGTTGGTAAAATCTTCGGGCGGACCCATTTTTACAGTTGAAAGTTCTTTGCCAAAACGCTCACGAACATCGGGCCAGATACTTGCAGGAACATACGCTCTTGAGGCAGCAGAACATTTTTGTCCCTGGTACTCAAAAGCACCACGCAACATGGCGATAGTTAATGCCTGTGGATCGGCAGTATTGTCGGCAAAAATAAAATCCTTGCCACCTGTTTCTCCAACAATCCGTGGGTACGATTTGTATTTTGCAATATTTTCGCCGATGGTTTTCCAGATGCTGTTGAAAACACCAGTTGAGCCTGTAAAATGGATACCTGCAAAACTTGGATGTGCCAAAACCACATCAGCAGTAGCCGGCCCACCAGCAAATACGAGGTTAATTACACCATCAGGTAAACCAGCTTCACGGAAAATCTCCATAATAACACCTGCAGAATAAACAGCGGTTTTTGATGGTTTCCAAACCACTACGTTACCCATCATTGCAGGCGCAGCCGGAAGGTTTCCGGCAATCGATGTAAAATTAAACGGTGTAAGCGCAAATATAAATCCTTCAAGAGGTCTGAATTCGTTGTAGTTCCACATTCCGGGAGCCGACTCGGGTTGAATCTCATAAATCTCAGTCATCACCTGAACGCCAAACCTGAAAAAATCGGCCAGTTCACATGCGGCATCAATTTCGGCCTGAAAAGCATTTTTTGACTGCCCCAACATGGTGGCTGCATTCATTTTGGCACGATAAGGTCCGGTTAGTAAATCGGCTGCTTTTAAAAATACAGAAGCCCTGTGTTGCCAGGGCAGATTAGCCCATTTTTCCTTAGCTGCCAATGCAGCATCGATGGCCATTTTCACGTGCGAAGCATCGCCCTGATGATAATACCCAAGCGTGTGTGCAATATCGTGTGGTGGAAACATGCGAACTTTATTACCCGTGTAAATATCGTTGCCGCCAATTACCATCGGCAGTTCCACTTCAACAGATCGTAATTCTGCTATTTTTGCTTTTAAAGCAACTCTTTCTTTGGTTCCGGGTGCGTAGCTTAATACGGGTTCGTTTTTAGCTACAGGCACATGATAAATTCCCTTTGGCATAATTTCAATTTTTTCTGAATTTCAAAATCTGCCCAAAAATAATTTTTCAATACCATCAAAATCATAACAAAAATCAGCGTGAAAAAAAAAATAACAACCGCGCACCCTGCTATTTCTCAGTTTTATGTTATTTTCACGAATTAAAACTTTGTGAAAATCTGTTTTTTTTTGAGTTTACTCTTTATATTTAATTTGAAGAAAATACAGGCTGGGATGACGCTGCCATCGGAAAATATTCATTTTTAACGTGTCTCTTTATCGACAAATTGGTAAAAATATTATCTGACAAACTATGGCTGGCGCACTCAGCCGACGAAAAGAAACGGCTCGCAGCGTTGTTTCTGATTTGGGTTGTGGTTGAATTGTCAGGATTGTTTTTTCTGATCCAAAATCTTTTTTTTCAGTTTGAGGAAAGCTGTATCATCTGCAACCTTGTTTGGGTTTTAGTGGCTGCACTACCCATTTTCTGTGCGATTAACGGTCGGGTTAAATGTTCGTTAAATGCAGTTTTTGCGCTGCCGCTGATTTTATATTCCTATTTTTTCTCCGATTTTAACCGCTCACTGCCCGAACCCAACAACATCTACATCAGTGTTTTCTGGCTTACCACCGGACTTGTGTTTTTAACCATTTATTGCGAAACTGGTTCCCGCCTTCGGCTTTTCTTTGTTCTTGGGATAATTACTCTTGTTTTTCAATTGTTTAAATACGATAATCTTACTGCTTCATTTGTCGAATATAAACCATTGGTTATTCATCCTTTAATCCTTTTCATGCTCATTTTCATATTTTTACACATACTTCAATATCATTTTAAGAACATTATTAACCGGCACAAAACGGAAACACAGGAACTAAAACAATCGCTGACCAAAGTAATTCAGGACTCAGGTTTTTCTATTGCACAACTTAGAGCGGAGCGTGACGAAGCTGGAAATATTGTTAAGTTGCTTATTGAAAGGGTAAATAATACTTTCGAATCGACATTTAAAATTAATCTGTACGAAGTACAGGAACAAAAGGCCGATTACATTTTTGACCTTGTTTTTAAAAGCAAATTTGATTTGAACAGGTACATTTTCAATACCCAGAAAAATAAGAGAAACCACGAATTTAATGCTGTTGCACTCGAAAAATGGTTTTGGGTACATATACTGCAACCCGATTACGGGCACTTCTACATCATTTTCGAGGATATTACGAAAACCAAAAATAAAATTGCCGACCTCGAAGAAAGCAAACGCCGTTACAAAGTTTTACTCGAAGCTATCCCTGATATGTTTTTTGTTATCGACAAGGATGGTACGTACGAAGACCTTGTAATAAAGGAAAGCGCGCTGTTCAAGGTCGAAGATGCAAACATTATAGGCAGCACCATTTACGAAGTGGGGTTCCCTGAAAATATGGCCGAGTATATATTTAATTGTATTCAACATGCCATTCAAAACAATTCGATTGAAACCATCGAATACTCAATGAATACACCCAACGGGACATTCATGTTCGAAATGCGGATAGCAAAACTAAATGCGAACTCAGTGATTTCAATTTCGCGCGATATTACAAAACGCAAAACCGCCGAGTTTAANNGATGCTATCGCACTGAACGGAAAACAGTTGCTGAACATGATTGACAATACCATTCATTTGTCGAAAATAGAAACACAGTCGGTTGAAATTGTTCCCCGGTTTTGCAATGTAAACGCTTTGCTTCGGGATATTTACAATAAGTACTTCATTTTAGTCCCCGACTCAAAAAATATTCGTATTAACCTGAAAATGAGCGTTCCTAATAAGGAATTCGGGTTTGAAACCGACCCTGTTAT
>DPCJ01000176.1 GCA_003516705.1 Prolixibacteraceae bacterium
CTTTTTACGACCGCACCGGCCTGATAAAGGAAACCATCGGTACCCTCGAATCGGCGCTTTCACACGAAATTCTTATCAGCATTATTGTAATTATTGTTTTAGTGCTAAACCTGAGAGCTTCAATTATTGTTGCCGGGTTGCTTCCTATTGGCGTTTTAATGACTTTCATTTNNTTTCAGGAATTGCCATTGCCATTGGTGTAATGGTTGATATCGGAATTGTTGATGTGGAAAATATTCTGCGACACCTGGAAATGCCCGAAAATAAAGGAATACGGGGAAAGAAACTGATGACGGTGATTTACAATGCCACCACCGAAGTGCGCGATGCTGTGGTAACTTCAATCGCCACAACAATCGTGAGTTTTCTTCCGGTGTTTGCCATGGAAGCGGCTGAAGGCAAACTTTTTCATCCGTTGGCGTTAACAAAAACTTTTGCGTTGATTTCGGCTTTTGTGCTGGGTATTGTAGTATTACCAACGTTGGTGCACATTTTTTTCAATATCAGGTTTGATGGGAAAAAGATAAAAAAGATTTGGAACGGGAGCCTGATATTCGCAGGTTTGCTTTTCTCTTTACTGTTTCATTCCTTTCTTACTCTCGCATTAATTGCAATCGGCCTGAACAATCTGCTTGAGCACCGGTGGCCCGAAAAACGGAGGGAATACACAAATTACATTAACATCGCAATAACCGTTTTGGTCGCAGTTTTTTTTCTGTCGGAAGAATGGTTGCCATTGGGCGCCCACAACAGCTTGCTTTCAAATTTTCTTTTTGTGGCCGGAATCGTAACATTTGTACTTGCAGCACTTATGTCAATGGTTCATTTCTACGAACCCATCCTCAGGTGGGGATTGAAAAACAAATGGAAGTTCATGCTACTTCCGGCTTTCACCCTGCTTTTTGGCAGTATGGTGTGGTTAGGGTCAGCCAAAATTTTTGGTTTTGTGGCAAACGGGTTTGAAAAGCTTGGTTGGAACGCCGTCAGGCAAACAACACTCTGGGAGGGAGCAGTAAAAACCTTTCCGGGAATTGGAAAGGAATTTATGCCGTCGCTCAACGAAGGTTCATACTTGTTAATGCCTACCAGTATGCCGCATACAGGAATTGAAAAAAACCTTGAATATGTTGAAATACTGGATAAACGGCTTTCGGCAATTCCCGAAGTTGAAATTGCAGTCGGAAAATGGGGGCGTGTAAATTCTGCGCTCGACCCTGCACCCGTGCAGATGTTTGAAAATACTATCAACTACAGGCCCGAATACATTCTTGATGAAAACGGACAAAGACAACGGTTTAAAACAAACAGGGAAGGAAGTTATATGCTGAAGAGCGGTAACACGTACAATCCTGAAAAGGAGGAATTCCGTTTACTTCCGGTTGATAGTCTTGTTGCGGATAAAAACGGGGAATATTTCAGACAGTGGCGGCCCCAGATTAAGAACCCACTGGATATCTGGAATGAAATCGTAAAGGTGACAAACATCCCGGGATTGACTTCGGCACCGAAACTGCAACCGATTGAAGCCCGTTTGGTGATGCTTTCAACAGGAATGCGGGCGCCAATGGGATTGAAAGTATATGGGCCCGACCTTGAAAGCATAGAAAAAGCAGGGATGCAACTCGAACAGGCGTTGAAAGGTGTTCCTTCAGTAAAAGCATCTTCCGTATTTTACGACAGGGCAGTTGGCGCCCCGTATCTCGAAATCAAACTGAACAGGGATGCTATGGCCCGTTATGGTATGGCTGTCAGCGACGTTCAGGAAATCTTACAGGTGGCTGTTGGCGGAATGGTGATTACCAATTCGGTGGAAGGCCGCGAGCGGTTTCCGATGAGGGTGAGATATGCACGCGAACTGCGGGATAATCCGGAAGATATAAGGAAAATACTTGTTCCGGCAATGAATGGCGTTCAAATTCCGTTGGGTGAAATTGCTGAAATCGATTATTCCCGCGGCGCCCAGATGATTCGCAGCGAAAATACTTTCCTGGTTGGATACGTCATTTTCGATAAAGTTGAAGGAAAAGCCGAAGTGGATGTGGTGGATGAAGCAGCCAAATTGCTGAAACAAAAAGCGGAATCGGGTGAACTCAGTCTTGAGGCTGGAATTTCGTACAAGTTTGCCGGCAATTACGAACAACAAATCCGTGCTACCAAACGTCTGGCCATTGTAATTCCCATCAGTTTGCTGCTGATTCTGTTGTTGCTTTATTTTCAGTTTAAAACAGTCACGGCATCCTTTATCCACTTTTCGGGTGTTTTCGTGGCTTTTGCAGGGGGCTTTATCATGATTTGGTTGTACGGTCAGGATTGGTTTTTAAATTTTTCAGTATCAGGAATCAATTTGCGCGATATGTTTCAAATCCATCCGGTAAATCTGAGTGTCGCAGTCTGGGTTGGTTTCATTGCACTGTTTGGAATCGCCACCAACGACGGCGTGATTATGGGAACCTACATTCACCAGGTTTTTGAAGAAAGACATCCGGCCACGGTTCACGATGTGCGCGAGGCTGTGGTTGCGGCGGGTTTGAAACGTGTACGACCGGCCATGATGACAACGGCAGTGGCTGTTATTGCACTGTTACCGGTACTTTCCTCATCGGGCAAAGGCGCCGATATTATGGTGCCGATGGCGATTCCGACTTTTGGCGGGATGATTATCCAGGTGATGACAGTTTATGTGGTTCCGCTGTTTCAATCCATGTGGAGGGAAAACACAGTAAAAAATGCAAACAGAAAGGCAATTAATGCAAATCAAAATCAGGAACAGGATGAAAACAATTAATAAAATACTGACTGTCATTTTTGCGATGGGCATAATCAACTCAACTTTTGCCCAACAACCCGATTCGCTTGTAAACTATCTTGAGATAGCCGCGAAAAACAATCCGGTCGTGCTACAGAAATTTGCTGAATATGAAGCTGCGTTGCAAAAAGTGCCGCAGGTTGGAGGTTTGCCCGACCCTGAACTTAACCTGGGAATCTTTTTAAAACCGATGGAATTGGTCGGTGGCAACCAGGTTGCAGATATTCGGCTGATGCAGATGTTTCCGTGGTTTGGCGTTTTGAAAAATGCGAAAGACGAAATGAGCCTGATGGCGCAGGCAAAATACGAATCGTTCCGCGATGCCAAATTGCAGGTTTTTTACGAGCTTCAGCAAACCTGGTACGAAATGTACAAGGTTCAGGCGGCTATTCGGATTTCTGAAAAAAACCTCGAAATCCTGAAAACACTTGAACGGCTGTCGATGGTAAAATTTAAAGCTGCCGCTGCAGGTTCGGGAAGCGCACCGGCTTCAGGAGGTATAATGCAATCTGGGAATGTGCAAAATGCTGCTTCCACTTCATCAGGAATGGGTTCGATGCGAGGAGGCAATACCGGAAATTCAGGAATTCAGCCTGTCGGTGCGTCAACTTCGATGCAAAATAACACGATGGGAACATCGGGTGGTTCGGGACTTGCCGACTTGTACCGGATTCAGATGGAAACAGGGGAACTTGAAAATTCAATTTCCGTGCTGCAAAACCAGTTGATTACCAATACTGCCCGGTTCAACAGCTTTTTAAACCGCCCCGGACAAATGCCGGTTTCATTACCCGACACGATGGTGGCTGTAGGATTGAATTTACCGCTTTCAGGAGTAACCGACAGCATAATAGCCAACAATCCGATGCTTGAAATGCTGCGGCTTGAAGAAAAATCACTGGAAGCCCGAAAAGAAATGGTAACCCGAATGAGTTACCCGATGGTGGGTTTGGGGCTGAATTATTCACTCATCAGCAAAAATCCGATGTCAGCTTCCGAAATGAACGGGGGCGACATGATAATGCCTATGGTAACGGTTACTTTACCGGTTTACAGAAAGAAATACAAGGCGATGCAGACCGAAGCGGAACTGATGAAAACTGCCACTGCGCAGGGAATACAGGCAACTTCAAATGCATTGCAGGTCGATTATTTTGCGGCAGTCCAGGAATATAAGGATGCGCAACGCCGAACTGCACTTTATGAAAGTCAGTTAAACCTTGCCAGCCAGTCTTTAAATATTTTGCTGAAAAGTTTCTCGGCATCCGGAGCCGGGTTAACTGAACTTTTGCGTGTGCGTCAGCAAACCCTCGATTACGGGCTGAAACAGATTGAGGCGGTTGCCGATTTTAATACCGCCACTGCAAAGTTGCAACGGTTAATGGCTAATTCAAGAAATTCAATAAAATAAGAAACATGAAAAAGATATTTTCAAATCAAAACGTTCGTTATATCCTGTTCGGCACCGCCGGCCTTTTCCTGGGGTGGTTGTTTTTTCATTCCTCACCACAGAAAGAAGAAGCTCACGACCATTCGGCAGAAGAAGCAAAATCTGAAATATGGACCTGCTCAATGCACCCGCAAATCCGCATGGACAAACAGGGAAAATGCCCGATTTGCGCCATGGATTTGATTCCGGTCAGCCAGGGTGGTGGCGCTGAATCAGACGCAACAGCAATACATTTTACCAAACAGGCCGCCCAACTTGCCAACGTGATGACATCTGTTGTCTCGACACAACAACCTGTAAAAGAAGTGCGGATGTATGGAAAAGTAGAAGCTGATGAACGGTTAATACAAAGCCAGGTTTCTTTCCTTTCGGGCAGAATTGAAAAGCTGATGGTGAATTTCACCGGCGAAACCATTCAAAAAGGCCAGTCACTGGCCATCATTTATTCTCCCGATTTGGTTACCGCACAGCAAGAGTTGCTGGAAGCTGCCAAAACAAAGGGTTCACAACCCGAAATTTACGAGGCTGCCAAAGAAAAACTCCGCCAGTGGAAACTGACTGAGGCACAGATTTCATCCATCGAAAGTTCAGGACAGGTAAAAGCAAACATGGAAATTATAGCCACTTCGGGCGGGATAGTTACAGCACGGCGGGTAAACAATGGCGATTACATCAGCCAGGGGACGGTTTTATACGAAGTCTCAGATTTATCGCGGGTTTGGGTACAGTTTGATGCCTACGAAAGCGATTTGCCTTTTCTGAAAAAAGGAGGAAAAATTGAGTTTTCGATGCAGGCGCTGCCCGGCTCAGATTACACCGGGATAATTGCGTTTATCGATCCGTTCATCGACCCGGTAAACCGTGTTGCCAAAGTACGGGTTGAGTTGGGTAACCCGGGGACGAAACTGAAACCCGGAATGTTTGCCACCGGAATTGTAAAAGCAAATCTCGATGAATTTAAGGACAAACTGGTGATTCTGCGGTCTGCTGTTTTGTGGACAGGCAAACGCTCGGTGGTATATGTGAAACAACCGGGTGATGAGCCAATTTTCCACCTTCGCGAAGTTGAACTGGGGCCGGCACTCGGAAACAGTTTTGTGGTTACCGGAGGGCTGGCAGATGGTGAAGAGATTGTAACCGAAGGCGCTTTCAGTGTTGATGCAGCGGCCCAACTCGAAGGCAAACCCAGTATGATGAATCCGGCCGGTGGGATAGTTTCAGCGGGACACAATCATGGTGACAGGCCAAAGGATGAAACTCATCAGATGACTTCGAGTCATCAGATGAGTGAGGAGAATACCGGCGAACACGCGCAAATCAAGGTTTCGGGCAACTGCGAAATGTGTAAAGAACGGATTGAGACGGCGGCAAAATCGGTTGCTGGGGTTACCCTGGCCGAATGGAGCGCTGAAACCAAACAGTTGCATGTAAGTTTTGATAAGGGAAAAACAAACATTGACTACATTCAGAAAGCCATCGCCAAAGCGGGGCACGACACCGAAAAGTATAAAGCTCCGGACGATGTTTACAAAGCATTGCCCGAATGCTGTTTGTACGAGAGATTTAAATATTAAATACTTGTTAAAAGCTTTTCCAAAGTTTAAAATTTTGGAAAAGATAAAATTACTATCGAAAAGTTTATTTACCATTTAATTTTTTAAAAGATGAAAACAAAAGTTTTAAGTTTGGTCGCCCTGTTAATGATGGGCACAGTTTCGGTTTTTGCAGGAAATAAAACCGAAAAGATTGAAGTAAAGGGAAATTGCGGAATGTGTGAAAAACGCATCGAAAAAGCTGCTTTGGGAGTTGATGGTGTTTCAAAAGCCGACTGGAATAAGGAGACCAAGCAACTTGAACTGGTTTTTGATGATACAAAAACCGATTTGGACAAAGTTGAAGTAGCCATTGCAAAGGTGGGTCACGACACACCAAAACACAAAGCTCCGGATGATGTTTACAAAAAACTTCCGGATTGTTGTTTGTACAGAAAATAAAATATCTGATTTCAACACTGATCCAATGACTTCAAGTTCATTGGATCAGTTATTAATATCTTAAAAATGAACTACTTTGTCAAAAATATGGTTTGCAACCGCTGTATCATGGCGGTGCAGCAGGTATTCGAAAAATTGGGCAATCAGCCCGTCCATATTTCACTCGGAAACGTGGAAACAAAGGATCCAATTCCGGACAACAATTTGGAATTGCTAAGAAAATCGCTTGAAAGTTATGGCTTCGAATTGATTGACGATACAAAAAGCCGGATTATTGAAAAAATTAAGAATGTCATTATTCAGTCCGTTCATCATAATAATGAAGACCTGAAAATTAACTATTCCAGTTACATTGAATCGCAACTGAACCGGGATTATACCTATTTAAGCAGCCTTTTTTCTGAAGTGGAAGGAACCACCATTGAAAAATATATCATCCTTCAGAAAATAGAACGGGTAAAGGAATTACTGGTGTACGACGAACTCACCCTGAGTGAAATTGCTTATAAAATGGGATACAGCAATGTAGCCTATTTATCAAACCAGTTTAAAAAAGTAACCGGATTAACACCCAGTCATTTCAAACAGGTAAAGGAAAATAAGCGAAAAGCTCTGGACGAGGTTTAATTTCTATCTGCAAAACCTGAAAATCTTATAAATCGTTCCGGAAATATCATAACAATCACATTGTTTCCAGTCTTTAACTTTGACAAAAAAGTAAAGACATGGAAACATCGGTTAAAAAGAATTTCCCGGTTACGGGGTTAAGCTGCGCTTCATGTGCCATCAGCGTGGAGAGTATGCTAAAGGCACAGGATGGCGTAATTGATGCCGCCGTTAACTATGCAAACTCCACCGCCTGGGTTGAATATTTGCCGGGAACTGCTTCTCTAAACAACTTTAAATCGGTTATTCAATCCATTGGTTATGATTTGCTGATTGAAGATGAAGGCCACAATCAGCAGGAAGATATACAGGTAATGCACTACAAAGAGCTCAAAAACAAAACATTTTGGGCATCCATCCTTGCATTGCCGGTGGTGGTAATTGCCATGTTTCTGATGGATATTCCTTATGCCAATTGGATCATGCTGATTCTGGCAACACCGGTGGTCGGCTGGTTTGGTCGTGGTTTTTTTATCAATGCCTGGAATCAGGTAAAGCACGGCAAAGCAAACATGGACACACTTGTGGCTTTGAGTACCGGTATTGCATACCTGTTCAGCCTGTTCAGTACTGTATTTCCTGAGTTCTGGCACAATCGCGGCCAGCATCCCCATGTGTATTTCGAAGCAGCGGCGGTGATTATTGCCTTCATCCTTTTGGGTAAAGTGCTCGAAGAACGTGCAAAATCCAACACTTCGTCGGCAATAAAAAAGCTGATTGGATTACAGCCCAATACAGTAATTGTAATTCAGGAGAACGGGCAGGAAAAGGAAATTCCCTTTTCACAGGTAATTATTGGAGATAAACTGTTAGTCAAACCCGGAGATAAAATCCCTGTTGATGGCGAAATCATTTCCGGCTCATCATTTATCGACGAAAGTACCATAACCGGGGAATCTGTTCCGGTGGAAAAAGAAAAAGGAGGAAAGGTGTTTGCAGGCACACTTAACCAGAAAGGAAGTTTTGTTTTTGTGGCGCAAAAAGTGGGAGGCGAAACCATTTTGGCGCGGATTATTAAAATGGTTCAGGAAGCCCAGGGAAGTAAACCGCCGGTGCAAAAACTGGTGGATAAAATTGCCGGCATTTTTGTCCCGGTGGTCATGGCAATTTCAGTTCTTACTTTTGTCATCTGGATAATTTTTGGAGGCGATGATGCAGTTACACAAGCATTACTGGCCATGGTTTCTGTACTTGTTATCGCCTGTCCGTGTGCGTTGGGGCTGGCAACACCTACCGCAATTATGGTTGGTATGGGCAAGGGAGCTGAAAACGGAATCCTGATAAAAGATGCTGAAAGCCTGGAACTGGCGCACAAGGTGAATGCAATTGTTCTGGATAAAACAGGAACCATTACCGAAGGAGAACCCGCAGTTACTGATATTGTCTGGAATGTGAATGAATCAAATCAGGCTGAATTTGAACAAATTCTTTATGCCATCGAAGCACAATCGGAACATCCGCTGGCTGAAGCTGTAACTGCGTTTTTAAAACCAAATTCTGATAACCGGATTATAACTGATAAATTCGAAAGCATCACAGGAAAAGGAGTTGTGACAAGTTATGGCACTCATGTTTATTTGGTGGGAAATCAAAAGCTGCTTGACGATTATAAAGTAAGTATTCCGAAAGCCGGCACTACACAAATTGAAGTTTGGCAAAATGAGGGTAAAACAGTGATACTTTTTGCCCGTGACACAGAACTGTTGGCTGTAATTGCCATCGCCGACAAAATCAAAAAAACATCGGCAAAAGCCATTGCTGAATTGCAAAATCAGGGCATTGAGGTTTATATGTTAACCGGTGATAATATACAAACCGCAAAAGCAGTGGCACAAAAAGTTGGACTGAAAAACTTTAAAGCCGAAGTGATGCCTTCTGATAAAGCAAATTTTATAAAAGAATTACAAAACCAGGGGAAAGTAGTTGCGATGGTTGGCGACGGCATCAACGATTCTCATGCACTGGCCCAGTCGGATGTGAGTATTGCAATGGGGAAAGGTTCTGATATTGCGATGGATGTGGCAAAAATGACCATCATTTCCTCCGATCTTCAATTGATTTCCAAAGCAATCAGGTTATCAAAGCTTACCGTTAATACTATTCATCAGAATTTATTCTGGGCTTTTATCTACAACCTGATTGGTATTCCTGTAGCGGCTGGAATTTTATTTCCCATCTGGGGGTTTATGCTCAACCCAATGATTGCCGGAGCAGCAATGGCGTTGAGTTCGGTATCGGTTGTCAGCAACAGTTTACGTCTGAAATTGATGAATCTTGAATAGTAATCATTTAATACAACTAGAAATGGAAACATTAAAATTTAAAACAACAATCAATTGTGGCGGATGTGTTGCCACTGTAACCCCACACCTGAATCAAATAAAAGGAATTGGAAAATGGGATGTTGATACTTCAAATTCATTGAAAGTATTGACTGTTGAGTCTTCGGGGCTTGCACCTGATATGATTATTGAGAAATTGAAAGAAGCAGGTTATAAAGCAGAGTTAATAGCTTCTAATTAATTGGTTATTTAACTTTAAAATAAATGAAATGAAAACAAAAATTTTGAGTTTGACAGCCCTGTTTGTAATAGGGGCAGCTTCCGTTTTTGCCGGAAATAAAAAGGAAAAGATTGAAGTAAAAGGAAATTGCGGAATGTGTGAAACACGCATTGAAAAAGCAGTGAAAGCAGTTGATGGCGTTTCGAAAGCTGACTGGAGTAAAGAAACCAAAGTACTTGAAGTGACTTTCGACGATGCCAAAACCAGCACCTATAAAATTGAAATGGCTGTTGCAAAAGCGGGCCACGACACACAACACCACAAAGCAGCCGATGATGTGTATAACAAATTGCCCGGTTGCTGTAAATACGAACGGGCTGAACAAAAGAAAGACAGCCACGAGGGGCATCAACATTAAAAAACGGAGAGATATAATTGAATATATTTCAATGCTTAAAATGATTGAAGTTTCGCTGAATGAGGCTGGACTTGAATTGCTGCACGCTTCGGCCAATTCGGTTAAAGGAATTATGGATGTGCTTGATGGAATGAATATTTTATAAGCAACAAATAAATTCAAGAAAAAGGAAACGGTTGATTCAGAAAGGGGTCAGCTGTTTTTTTTATATGGTTGTCCAATGACAACGTTATCAAATGGATGCAACAAAACGATGAAAGTATTTGAGAAAGAAAGAACCCGGTACAGGGTTCGATTATAGTAACACCAGCCAAACAAAATCAACCCGGTCAGCCGTTTGAAAAGCCGGCGCGCTGAACAACTAACAGGGTTTTCGTGGGGCGCCGATTTCTATGATAATCCATCCCGTACCGGAATGAAGAAAAAAAGACGGCAGCGAATTCAAAATTGAAGAACCTCAGCCGGGATCGCACCTTTCACCCTCGTTGACATTTCGATAAACAGGCCAATCCTACGGGTTAGAGCCATAACTTTTATATCAAATTTTTTTATTCCTCAATTTTCATTTTTAATTGTTTTCCCGCTGTTTGTAAACCTCAACAATTTCGGTATATTTGCCGCGCTTGTTTTGAAAAACAGTGAAAATCAGAATAAAAATATCGAAAAAACAGTGGCTGAACATTGCCATTTTTGCTGCGGTGATTGCCGTTGCAGCTGTATTCGATGTTTATTTTGAAAATCGCGGCGTTCAGGTTGCCGGTATCGAAACCAGCGCCAGTGACAATGAAAATGAAAAAAGCTCGGTTCAGCTGTTTTCACAAAGCGTTGATTTTGGTGTTAAAATTCAGGTTTTAAAAACTGTACAACGCAAAATTCAGCTGAAAACCCACGATAAATTTCTGCAGCAATTTCACCAGCTGCGCAATTACCAGGTGCTGAAAGCCGAAGTTCAAACCCAAAACGCCCCACAAATAATCACCTACCAGTATCTTTCATTCCGCAACTACATTTATTTCTCCCCCGACGATATTCCGTCGGTTGCATAATTGCCGGTCATCAAATCTGCCGGCTTGCACAGGTGAATCAGCTTGTGTGACTTATTTATGTAAATATTTCAAAATCAACTTTATAAAAATTATAGTTTAACAATTAAAACAGAATTAAAATGCAAAGTAAAGGTGCAATTTTAACATTCGCAGTTCTGTTGGCGCTGGTATCGGTTTACCAGTTAACTTTTACCTGGAAATCGAAACAGGTGGAAAAAGATGCCATCGAATATGCCAAAGGAAATCCTGATGAGGAGTTTCATTATCTCGATTCAATGTCGGGTGAAGTGGTTTACAACATCGGGGTAAAGAAATTTACTTACAAAGAGGTAAAAGAACTTGAGATGAATCTCGGTCTCGACCTTAAAGGTGGTATGAACGTAACACTCGAGATTTCGGTGGTCGATCTTATCAGGGCCATGTCGAATTACAATCCCGACTCCACGTTTAATGCAGCGCTGAACAAAGCCGTTGAGTTGCAGAAAAACAGCCAGAAAGATTTCGTGACACTGTTTGGTCAGACTTACGAACAAATGGACCCGAACGCCAAATTAGCTTCGGTTTTCAACACGCTTGAACTTCGCGAACGTGTAACATTTAACTCTTCGAATGCCGATGTGTTGGAGGTAATCAGGGAAGAAACAGATGCTGCAATCGATAACTCGTTTAACATTCTCCGTACCCGTATCGACCGTTTTGGTGTCGCACAGCCAAACATTCAGCAGTTGCAAACCAAAGGCCGTATTTTGGTTGAATTACCCGGTGTGAAGGACCAGGCACGCGTTCGTAACCTGTTGCAGGGTTCGGCCATGCTCGAATTTTGGGAAACCTACGAAAACCAGGAAGTTTACCAGTACCTGCTTGCGGCCAACGAGAAAATTAAGGAAATGCGGGGAACTTCTGAAACAGCTGTAGCTGATTCAACTGTTGCCACCACTGAAACAGCAGCTGCCGACTCAATCGGCACTACTGAATCGTTACTCGACGAAATGAACGATGCAACTGCTGATACTTCAGGAGTTGATAATATGGCCAATTTCAGGGAAGATTATCCGTTGTTTGCTGTTTTGAACCCGAGTACCGATCAGACCGGGCAGCTTTATCCGGGCCCGATTATTGGGATGGCTCACTTTAAAGATACTGCACAGGTAAACGAATACCTGCAACACCCGCAGGTGAGAACGTTATTTCCTCAGAATATGAAATTCCGCTGGACAGCCAAAGCTGCCGATGAAGCCGGAAATTACTACCGTTTAATCGCGCTGAAGGTAAACTCACGCGATGGCCGTGCACCACTTACCGGCGATGTGATTGTTGATGCACGCCAGGATTTCGACCAGTTAGGTTCGAACCCTGAAGTGTCAATGACGATGAACAGCGAAGGGGCAAAAATCTGGCAACGCATGACCAAGGAAAACATTGGTAAATCGATTGCCGTTGTGCTTGACGACAATGTACGTTCGTTCCCAACAGTTCAGAATGAAATTTCAGGCGGTAGCTCAAGCATCACCGGTTTGGAAAGTATTGAAGAAGCAAAGGACCTTGCAAACGTGCTGAAGTCGGGTAAAATGCCTGCACCTGCGCGTATTGTTGAAGAAGAAATTGTTGGTCCGTCACTGGGTAAGGAATCGATTAATAAAGGGCTGATGTCGTTTGCGGCAGCATTTGTTATGGTGCTTGCCTACATGTTGTTCTTTTACAGTAAAAAGGCAGGTCTTACAGCGAACATCGCATTGTTGGTTAACTTGTTCTTTTTAATGGGTGTACTTGCCTCGTTGGGCGCTGTGTTAACTTTGCCCGGTATTGCCGGTATTGTACTTACCATGGGTATGGCGGTTGATGCCAACGTAATTATTTACGAACGTATTCAGGAGGAAATCAGGGCAGGCAAGGGTGTTTCGCTCGCCATTGCCGATGGTTATAAAAATGCCTATTCTGCCATCATCGATGGTCAGGTTACCACTTTCTTAACCGGTATCATTCTTTATATGTTTGGTTCAGGTCCAATCAAAGGTTTTGCAACCACGTTAATGATTGGTATCTTAACATCTCTGTTTACAGCTATCTTTATTACGCGTATCATTTTCGAATGGCAGTTGAAACATGGAAAGAAAATTACATTTACAGCACAAATCACAAAGAATGTACTTACAAATGTGAAGTTCCCGTTTATCGACAAACGCAAGATTGCCTATGTGATTTCGGGTGCGATGATTGTGGTTTCAATTATTTCAATCGCTGTTCGCGGGTTTGATTTTGGTGTTGATTTCCAGGGTGGACGTACCTACACTGTTCGTTTCGACCAGGAAGTAAAAGTAGCTGAAGTACAAAAAGCATTAACTGCTGATTTTGGCGGTGCAGCACCTGAAGTGAAAACTTTTGGTTCGAATGATCAGGTGAGAATTACAACAAAATTCAAAATCGATGACCTTTCGGAAAACGTGGATAACGAAGTTGAACAGGCGCTCTACAATGGTTTGAAAAATGGCGGTTTGATTGGATCAGTTTCTTACGAGGATTTTACAACCAATTACCGCTTAAGCTCGCAAAAAGTAGGACCAACCATTTCCGACGATATTAAAAAGGATGCTGCAATTGCCATTGTTGTTGCTCTTGCGATGATATTCCTTTACATTATGGTGCGTTTTCCCGGATGGAAATATGGAGCAGGCGGTATCGTTTCATTGGTTCACGATTCAATTGTTGTTTTAGGTATTTTCTCCATCTTCCATGGAATTTTACCTTTCTCGCTTGAAATCGATTCAGCATTTATCGCGGCCATTCTAACAGTTATCGGGTACTCAATTAACGACACTGTGATTGTTTACGACCGTATCCGTGAATACCTGCACATTCACCCGAAACATGATATTAAACAGAATATGGACGATGCTATGAACCACACACTTCGCCGTACAATGAACACATCATTAACCACGTTGTTGGTTTTGATTGTGATTTTCATTTTTGGTGGCGCCAACATCCGCGGATTTATTTTCGCATTGCTTGTTGGTATTGGTGTGGGAACTTATTCATCGGTTTTTGTTGCAACACCGTTTGTTTACGATACAGTAACCAAATTCAAAAGTTTTCGCAAAAAAGCTGAATAAATCAGTAAGTCAATTATAAAGTGAAACGGTTGCTCCGGAAACGGGGCAGCCGTTTTTCGATTCAGTTCTGTCTGTTATTATTCTGTTTGTTTTATATTATCAGTCAAGCCCTGAATTTCAGGGATGACCGAAATGTTTTTATATTTGTGACCAATTGACCAATTGATGGAAATTATATCACATTCCTATATCGATATTCTTATCAGCGTTGTGCTGGCAGCCATCATGTTCGGACTTGGGCTGTCGCTGACTTTTGCCAATTTCAAAAATGTATTACTGCACCCAAAAGCATTTTTCGTTGGCTTGGGTGCACAAATGCTTTTTTTACCCTCGGTTGCCTTTATTATCATGCTGTTTTCAAATCTTCCGAATGAGTTTAAAGTGGGGATTATGATTCTCGCTGTTTGTCCGGGCGGTACAACTTCAGGGTTTGTAACCTATCTTTTTAAAGGGAATGTGGCTTTGTCAATCGCATTAACCGTTATCAACAGTATTCTTACACTTTTTACAATACCGCTGGTTGTTAACCTGGCGCTCAGGTATTTTATGGGGCGTGAAGCCGAATTACATTTACCAATACTTGAGTCGATTACCCAAATGTTTCTGATAACACTGTTGCCCGCTTTTATTGGTGTAATGGTTCGCACTTTTAAACCCGCTGCCGCCGAGGTAATGCAGAAACCAGTTAAATATATAATGATTGTGTTGCTTGCATTGGTTTACCTGATTAAGTTTTTTGCCGGCGATGAGCATGGCGGCTCAGGAATTACCTTTCCCGAAATGTGGAGCATTTTTCCTTACGTATTGATTTTTAATGTGGTTTGTTTTGTGTTCAGTATTTTTATCGGCAAGGTGGCTAAACTGAGTATTCGCGATGCATTTACAATTGCCATTGAGGTGGCATTACACAACACAACACTTGCATTGCTTATTGCCGGAACATTGCTGCAAAATCAGGAGATGGCAAAACCAGCTTTGTTGTACTCGCTGTTTTCATTTTGGACAGCCCTGATTTTTGGTTTAATCATGCTTAAGTTTTACAAAAAGCAATTCAACGAAAACAAATAAATTTGAATCGTAAAATCAAATGATATCATGTTGACCGATATTTTAATTACCCTCATTCTGGTTTCGTTTAACGGCTTTTTTGTTGCTGCCGAGTTTGCAATTGTAAAGGTTCGTTCGTCGCAGATTGAGGTAAAAGTGAAAGAGGGCGTTGGAGTTGCTGTGCTGGCAAAACACATTGTGTCGCACCTCGACGGGTATCTTGCCGCCACACAACTGGGGATCACGCTTGCAAGTCTTGGCTTGGGCTGGATTGGCGAACCGGTGGTTTCGAAAATTATTATCAATTTAATGAATGTGGCAGGCATTGAGATTACAGCCGAACTTGCCCACCAGATTGCTTTACCGGTAGCTTTTGTAATCATTACCATTTTGCATATTGTTTTTGGTGAACTTGCCCCAAAATCGATGGCTATTCAGCGTCCCGAAAAAGTAACCCTTTTTATTGCTTACCCGTTACAGTTTTTCTTTTTTGTTTTCCGCCCGTTTATCTGGTTGTTAAACGGAATTGCCAACCTGTTGCTGAAAAGTATCGGAATATCATCGGTTCACGGTTCCGAAATTCATTCGAGCGAAGAGCTGAAATACCTTGTGGAACAGGGTCAGCAAAGTGGGAAAATTGATGAGGATGAATACAAAATCATCAGAAATGCGTTTGATTTTTCAGAGCAAACAGTAAAGCAGATTATGGTTCCGCGCATCCAGGTTTTTGCAGTCGATATCAATAATTTCGGAAGAAAGACACTCGAAAAAATCATCGAGGAAAACTATTCGCGTATTCCGGTTTACGACGGAAATATAGATAATATTCTTGGCGTGGTTTACCTTAAAGATTTATTAATTGCCACATTGAAAACAGATAAGCCAGATATTCGCGACCTTATCAGAACGATGATAATTGTTCCTGATTCGAAAAATATTGGAAAGTTGTTGAATGAGTTCCAGGTGAGGCACCAGCAAATGGCGCTCGTGGTGAATGAGTACGGCGGTACAGAAGGAATCATCACGATGGAGGATATTCTTGAAGAATTGGTTGGCGAGATTCAGGATGAATACGACAACGAAATTCCATTCGTGGAAAAAACTGCGGAGAAAATTTATCAGGTGATGGCATCGGCATCGATTGACGATATTAACGAAATGCTGCCGCACCCGGTGAGTAAGGACAAAAAATATGAAACGCTTGCCGGTTTACTGATATTCAAATTTGGCAAAATCCCCAATGTACGGGAGCGCATTCAGATTGACGATTACGAATTTATTGTGTTAAAACGAAGTAAAAGTTCGGTTTTACTTGTGCAAATGAATGACTTGCTGTGATTGAATAAGTAAACAGATTTATTGTTCTGTTTCTAACCATGCAAACGCTCAATTTGTATATTTGTGAGTTTTAAAAAAACAGAGATGACAAACAATCTATTATTTATAAGTGGGGGTGAAATTGTTCTGGTGATGATGCTCGCCCTGCTTTTTTTTGGGGCCGATGCCATTCCTGGTATCGCCAAAACACTCGGAAAAGCGATGCACGAATTCAAAAAGGCTTCGAACGAAATTCAGCGCGAAATAAGCGAACATACTTCCGATATTAAAAAAGATATCAACGAAGTATCGTCAACAGTTGACAAGGAAACAAGCGAAATTAAAAAAGGTATTACCGATAATTTTCAGGATTAGAGGAGGTAATGCCTGCTCCGCAATCATTCAAGGTTTAAAAATTACCTATTGATAACAGCTGAAAAAATAGCAAAGTCGTTTGGTACTTTACAGGTACTCAAAGGGATTGACCTGCAAATTGAAAAGGGTAAGATTCATTCGATTGTGGGTGCCAGCGGCGCCGGAAAAACCACTTTGCTGCAAATTCTGGGGACATTAAGTAAACCCGACAGCGGCAGGATTCTTTTCGAAAATCAGAATATTGCTGCATTTTCTGATAAGGAAATTTCTGCCTTCCGTAACCGGCAAATCGGATTTGTTTTTCAGTTTCACCATTTATTGCCCGAGTTTACTGCGCTCGAAAATGTGTGTATTCCGGCTTACATCGCAAAAAAATCAAAATCGGATGCCGAAAAAAGAGCGCTCGAACTCTTCGGTTACCTCGGTTTATCGCAACGAAAAGACCACAAACCATCGGAACTTTCAGGTGGAGAGCGTCAACGGGTGGCTGTAGCCCGGGCACTTATCAATTCCCCAGCGGTGGTTCTGGCCGATGAGCCCTCGGGTAATCTTGATTCTGAAAACCGTAATGAACTGCATGAACTGCTGTTCAGGTTGCGCGACGATTTCGGACAAACATTTATTATTGTAACACACGACGATGGATTTGCCGACCGCTCCGACAGGATTTTTCATATCAAAGATGGTATTTTGGCTTAATGCAGGAATGCTATAATGCTTGAATGCGTGAATGGAGGGGATTGTAAATTAGTGATTGAGTGAATGAGTAATTGAGTGAATCCAGTATCAATTTATCCAGTATCCAGAATCCAAAAGAATCCAGTATCCGGCATCAATGACCAATGACAATCTATTTCTTCCCGATTTGAAATCCTTTCTCGACGAAAAAGTTGTTCAATACAACCAACCCTTTTTTATTGAATCCGACCCGATTCAGATTCCACGGTTGTTTACTCAAAAGGAAGATATTGAAATTGCCGGTTTTTTAACTGCTACTATTGCCTGGGGAAACCGGCTGTCGATTATCAAAAATGCCCGAAAACTTGTTTTGTTGATGGACGAACAACCTTACGATTTTGTGCTGAATGCATCGGAGCATGAGTTAAAAACGTTGCAACGTTTTGTACACCGCACTTTCAATGGCGACGATTGTATTTTCTTTGTGCGGTCGCTGCAAAATATTTATAAAAATCATGGCGGACTTCAGTCCGTTTTTCAGGATGGTTTTGAAAAAGACCACACCGTAAAAGCAGCATTTGCATGGTTTTTTACCCGGTTTTTTGAAATTGGCGGAGAACGAACCCGCCGTCATGTTTCGAATGTGGAAAAAGATGCCGCGGCAAAACGGCTGAATATGTTTTTGCGGTGGATGGTTCGAAGCGATAATAGCAAAGTCGATTTTGGTTTGTGGAAAGATATTCCGGCATCGGCGCTGATGCTGCCACTCGATGTACACACAGGCAATGTTGCCCGCAAACTTGGGTTGTTAAACCGGCGCTCGAACGACTGGAAAGCAGTGGAAGAAGTTACCGGCCAGCTTCGGAAATTCGATGCCGGTGACCCTGTGAGATACGATTTTGCTTTGTTTGGCCTCGGTGTTTTTGAAAAATTTTAGCAATATCGTGTCTTGCAAGGTCTCACTACTCATTACTGAAATCTCACTACTTTTAAAATGAGTCACAACAAATATTTCCAATTTAAGCAATTCCGAATCGACCAGCACCACGCTGCCATGAAAGTGAATACCGACGGGGTTTTGCTGGGTGCCTGGACCGACGTTGAAGGTGTAAACACAGTTTTGGATATTGGCACAGGAACCGGGCTGATTGCGTTAATGTTGGCACAACGATGCAACGCCACAATCACCGGAATTGAAATAGAACCAAAAGCTGCCGGAGAAGCACTTCAAAATGTACAACAATCAAAATGGAGCGACAGAATCTCAATTCTTCCTGTCTCCTTTCAGCAGTTTGTTGCCACAACTGAATTGCGTTTTGATTTAATTGTTTCGAATCCACCGTTTTTTTCGAACAGTGAAAAAAACAGAAATCCCGATTTGTCGGTTGCCAGGCATAATGATTTACTGCCTTTTGCCGATATTATTACTGGAGCTTGTAAGCTACTAACTAATCAAGGTTGCTTATCGCTCATTTTGCCATCGTCTGAAGCTTCCGGTTTTATTGCAATGGCGCAAAAACAGGGTTTATTTTTAACCCGGATTACTGGTGTAAAGCCATTTCCCGATAAAAAACAAAACAGGGGTTTGATGGAATTTGGTCACCAGGAATTGCCTGTAATTGAAAATGAAATTTCTGTTTACGACCACTTTCGGAAAGAATATTCCGCTGAATTTAAGACGCTTGCCCGCGATTTTTACCTTAAGCTATAACCTGTAATTTTTTAAATCATCAGGGTTTTCTATCGCAGGTTGAAAAAAGCAAAGAGGAAAAACTGAACAATTGCATTAATACAGGGTTAATTCTCGGAAAGAAAAATATTTAATAAGAGACATTAATGTCCGGTTTTAAATAAAGCACTAATTTTGCAACTTATATACAATAATACACCATGAACGTNNTCGATTTACAGTGCCGAGGAAGGTGAAAACCTTGAAATACTGGTGAAAGAAGTAGAAGGCGGGTACTTTTCGCCAAAACTGAAACACCTGAAAATTGGCGATTTGGTTGAAGTTCACGGACCTTTCGGGAAATTTGGGCTCGACGAAAAGAAACGCAATACACACCAGCATGTTTTTATTGCCAGCGGCACCGGAATTGCACCGTTTCACAGCGTGGTAAAAACCAATCCCGGTTTAAATTATAAGTTAATTCACGGCGTGCGTTATCTGAATGAAGCTTACGAAATTGGTGAATACGAACGCGACCGGGTAGTTGTTTGTACCTCGCGCGACGAAAAAGGCGATTTCAATGGTCGTTTAACCGACTACCTGAAAAAAACAGATTTTGCAAGAAACACCTGTTTTTACCTTTGCGGAAACAGCGACATGATTTTCGATGCTATGGAAATCCTTAAATCAAAAGGATTTGACCGCGACAGCGTTACTGTGGAAGTTTATTTTTAGTCCATCTTGTTTTTCTGATGAATATTCTTGTCAGCTGATGGTGGGTTTTGTACTTTCGGTTCATGTAAATCAAAAAACCTAAAATTTTGTAATATGAAGATTATTTCAGCAGTTGCTTTGTTGCTTGTATTTTCAGCGACCTGTTTTGCCGGGAAAAAGGATGGCAAATCGATTTTCAACGGTAAAAATCTCGATGGCTGGGTAATTCACGGTACCGAAAAATGGTATGTTGAAGATGGATTACTGATTTGTGAAAGTGGCCCCGACAAAGGTTACGGCTATCTTTCGACAGAAAAATTCTACGATAATTTTGAAGTGGAAGTTGAATTTTTGCAGGAAGCCAACGGAAACAGCGGCGTTTTTTTCCGTTCTACTTTCGAAGGTACAAAAGTAAGTGGCTGGCAGGTTGAAGTAGCTCCACCCAACCACGATACAGGCGGAATTTACGAATCGTACGGTCGTGGCTGGCTGGTTCAGATTCCCGACGAAAAAGAAAACATTCTGAAAATGGGAGAATGGAACAAAATGAAAATCAGGGCTGAAGGCGGCCATGTTACAACCTGGCTTAATGGTCAGCAAATGGTTGATATTAATGACGAAAAAATTGCAGCCGGAAAAGGTGCCATTGCTTTGCAGATTCACGATGGCGGTGGTATTAAAGTAAAGTGGCGCAATTTGAAAGTGAAGGAACTTTAAAGCCTCCCCAGCCCCTTCGCGGGAGGGGTGAAAGAGAAACAAAAAATTCCATCTTCTTTAATAATGAGAGGATGGAATTTCTGTTTTTATTTCCCTCCTTCGGAGGGACTAAGGAAGGCTTATTACTTTGGAGAGGGTTGGGGTGAGGCTGTCTGCGCTTTTTCAATCTGGTAATAATGAAAAAACTCGATAACTGTTGCACGTACCTGGTATTCTGATGATAAGTACGGTAATACATCCTGACTGTTGAACCAAACCATAAATGAGTCGGCGGCAGCTTCATTCAGCCCGGTGAGCATCATTACTTTTTCCTTGTTGTAGTTTTGCGAGTGCATTTCCCAGTTTTTTTGTACTACCATTTCTTTCCGCACCTCGCGTTTGCGTTTTTCCTTTTTGCTTAAATAATACTGCCAATACGAAATAGGGTTAAAAAAAGCAGCGAGAACTGGAGGTGCTTCGTTAAAAGCATCGCCTCTTAATTCAGGCGCAATTTCGGTTGGACGGCCGGTTTCAAACCCAAGGTCCACCTTTGGTTTTTCGCCATCCACTTTTACTTCACCCAAACCATAACTCACCGGTTGAATATAAAAATTAAGAGTTGTGTAGCCCGAATAATTCGCCGGCACTTTCAATACACTCTTCTGATAACCAATTGACGTAATAATCAAACTGTCAATATTCAACATTTCGAGGGTAAAATAGCCACCATTGTTGGTGATGGTTCCGCTGTGGGTACGCAGGTTTAAAACATTGGCATACGGAACCGGCACACTGTCGGCAAGACTTAAGATGTTGGCTTTTATTTTAATAAGTACAGGATCAACCAGATCATCATCTTGCGCTTTCAAAATCAACGGAGTTATTAACAACAGAATTAAGCCGGCAAATAAAGATTTTCTCATGTTTTCAGGAAAGCTTTTTGCCAAAAATAACCAAAAGTTGATTGACCCAAAGTTTATTACAACGATAGACCGGGATTTTAACATGATTTAGGAGAAAACAGAGGAAAGTTGAGATCATGTTATCGTTGTTTAATAGACAAATTTTAGTTTACGTATAATCCTTCATTTTATTATTTAATACAGTATTGTTGATAACTCAAGACGAAATCTTTTTTTAGTATAAATCAATTTTAAAATAATTTGTAGCTTTAAGAGAATTATTGATTTGTATTTGTTTCTGTAATTTGTTCATATATTTGACAACTCAAAAACCAGTAACAATGACTCTTTTTAATAAAATAAAAGCATTTGAATATCTTTCTCATGAGTTTTTCAAATGGTTTCAGGAAGTTAACCCGGGTGTATCGATAGAAGAGAACTTCAGTAAGTTAAAGCTAATTAAACTTCACTTTTTTGCGTGCGCTGTAACCTCGGATTCTTTATCCGAAGGATTATTGGCGCAATTTGATAATTTCTATGCTATGCCTTATGGACATGTAGAGTCCTCCGTTTATGAAAAACTTGGGGAGATTAACACGATTACATTTGAAAGAAATAAAGTTGAAATAAAACCATATCCTGAAAATTATTTTAATGATATTCCTGTGGAACAACTCAACCAAGCTATTGAATCATTAAAAAAGAAAAACAAAAGCATTGTTACTTATACCCCAATACAATTGGTAGATTTAAGCCATTCTTGGAATTCCTGGATAACAATGTATAACCTTGCAAGACAATTAAATAGATTCTCCATAAAGATTCCGACCAAAATGATTCAGAATGAAAACAAAATATTCATTCTAAATTAGTTAATAATGTATCTGGAGGACTGTATTTCAGTTATAAAGGAATATTTCCCCGATAAATGGGAAAATGAGTTTTTATTCTCCAGTCCAGAGGAAATAGAAGAATCACAAAGTAATCTTTTGTCTAAGATTACAATAGTAACAAATAAGGTTTTTGAAAAGCTTCATCTATCAGTATTAGGAGGGGAGTATCTAATTGAAGAAAATTTTGAGGATTATATTAATTCATTCAACTCTGTTCTTGAAGGCAGCACAGTTGACCCTGGTTCAGTAGTTGATGAATCTTATAATCAATTTGTAAATACCTTTCTCCGAGGTTTTATCTTTCCGTTGAGAGTAGCAATAAAAAACTACGACGGTCATTTTAGAAGAATTAAAAGAAGGTATGAAACCCCTGAGAGACTTTCACTATTTGAAGCTGTTTCAGTAAAAGAATTTTTTATTCCCAATAATATTCCTATTTCTTCGGTAAATGATTCTTTATCAGACTTTATCAATATTAATTTACACCTTTCATTGGTCGATCATAATATTGCTGTAAAATCGAATCAACTAAAGGATATGATTTTAATTTATCATACACTTGATGATCGAGTTAAAGCATCTAATGACAAAGTTCTATATCTTTTGAAGGACAAATGTGGATTTTTGATTAAAAAGATATTAATAAAATATGATAAAGATCCAAGAAATTATTATTATGCACTTGATTTCGACGATAAACCTTTTAGTATAAGTCAGTTTGAAGTAGGATATTTTTCAGAATATAATAACTTGGTTCAAGTTGGGTATGCAGAAAGAGATAAAAACGAAGATGAATATTCTGAATTGAAGAGCTCAATTTATAGGATTGATAAAGATGTTAGAAATGAGAATGTTATTCTTTTTGAGGATTATTTTAAATACATTAAATATTACAAAGAAAACGATCATCAATCGTGCAATAAAATAGAAAGACTAATTTCCAATTTTAAGAAACAGGAAGATTCATTAAATGGCTTGAATTCCTTGCTCAACAAATGGGCGTATCAGGTCTCACTCAATTATCTCATTAATAATCAAATCTCTTTTGAAATAAACAATAAGTCGATTACTCTGGAAAATTTCATGTCTAAAATTAGCAACATTGACATTTTACAAGAAGAAACAGGAATAAAAAATTACTTCCCATATCTCAAGATTTTCCAATACATTATGACCCTTTTCGATACCAAACTCGATAAACTTCAAACCAATAGTGATTTGCAAGAAATACAAAATGAAGCTGCATTTATTAATAGAAATATTGAAGAACTTGAAAAAATCGAAAAACAACTCTATCTTTCTTTTGAATGGTGTAGTGACCGAAACTTCATTCCTTTTCAAGTTCCACAGAATGAATGTATAAAGAAAATAGAATTAGGCGAAGGAGAATCATTGAATTTATTTTTGGCCTCAACATTCATCCTTCCAATAAACTTTGAAAAGGTTAAGTTGGAGCGTGATAACGCATCAAGAAATCTGATGAATCTAAAATCAAGGTTATATTCCTATAATACGCTGAAATCTGAGAAAGAACAAGTCATAAGAATTAAAGCTGAAGTGGAAAAAACAGACAGGAGGCAAATCGAAATTCTCAGTATTTTCGCTGCAATTGTTTTATTTGTATCTTCAAATATTCAAGTTTTTGCAAAAGCTGAGTCTTTTACTGATGCATTAAGATTTATGTTACTTTTTGCGTATGTACTTGTTTTATTCATTGTTTCGATTTGGTTAATTTCAAGAGATAATGGATTTAAGTTTTCAATTAAAAATATCTCCGCAATCCATTGGTTTTTTATGTTACTTCTCACTCTTGCAACAATTATAGCGTTAGTTTTAATTTACCCTGATTTCAAAAGCGAATTAAAAGCAAAAAGGCAAGAGAAAAGTCTCTCTATTGAGATAGAGCGACATTAGAGAATCAATAGAATGAGCCTCCAATGTCTTTCAACAACAATCAATTCCTATTTCAACCCCGAAATCCTCTCCTCCAGCACTTTTTTTTTCCAAAGACATTGGCTTTAATGATGCAAATTCACTAACGCAATACAGAAATAACAAACGAGAATTCAATATAATGCTTTTTAAAAAGAGCATTAATTGCATATAATGCTTTTCATGGAGAGCATTATTTAAATGTATTGCTTATCTTTGGAAGCATTTTACACATTTTTCATGGAGAGGCTATTAGAAAAATCGTTTCGGATTATTAATGAAACACCCGATACATTCATCAGAAGTTTTATGGATAAAATATTCTGGAGCGAAAGACTGATCGGGATAAAAGGTGCTAAGGGAGTAGGTAAAACTACACTCATACTCCAATATATAAAAACAAAGCTTCAGCATGAGAAAGTTATCTATTTCACCCTGGATGACCCGTATTTTTTTGGAAATAAAATGATTGATACGGTTGAAAATTTTATAAAAGCAGGGTTTAACTATTTTTTTTTAGACGAAGTGCATAAATATTCTCAATGGTCGGAAGAGATTAAGAATCTGCATGATACTTACAGGAATATCAAAATTGTATTCACCGGGTCGTCTGTCCTGCATTTACTGGAAGGCACAGTTGATCTTAGCCGGAGAGCCATGATTTACGATCTTCCCGGACTGTCGTTCCGCGAATATATTGGCTTTGTAACGGGAAATTCATTTCCCGCTTTTTCTCTCGAAGATATTTTAAAAAACCACATACAAATAGCCCAGGAAATAACAAAAGAAATCAGACCGTTTGAATTTTTCAGCAATTATTTAACTCAGGGATATTATCCTTTCTTTATGGAAGCGCCCAATACTTTTTTATTCAGACTGGAAGCAGCCATTAATCAAACGCTGGAAAGTGACCTGCCCATGACCAAAAAAATTACACCTGATATCGTGATTAAACTGAAGAAAATATTAAGTGTGATTGCTCAGTCGGCTCCTTTTAAACCCAACATTCAAAAGATAAGTGAGCGGGTGGAAATAACCCGAAATTCATTGGTTGTTTATATTCGTTATCTTGAAGATGCGGGGATTATCAAACAACTTTTTACCGATGTTTCAGGAATTGGTTCATTGCAGAAACCACAAAAAATTTATCTCGACAATTCAAACCTGATTTATTGTTTATCAACTTTAAATTCGCAGATTGGTACAGTAAGGGAAACATTTGTGATAAACCAGCTTTCAAAAACCAATGTTGTAACTTATCCCAAAACTGGCGATTTTCTTGTAAACGATAAATATCTTTTTGAAGTTGGTGGAAAAAATAAATCGAAACAACAAATTTCCGGTATTGAAAATTCGTTCATCCTGGCTGATAATATCGAAATCGGATTCGGAGAAAAAATACCCGTCTGGTTAATTGGATTTCTTTACTGACTTATAAAAGGTGCACAGCAGATTCAAGCCGCTTAGCGCCTTTCAAATGCCATGACAACAATGTCAACCTTTCAACAACGACAACCTACTTCTATTTCAACCCGCAATCCGTTCTTCCAGTAATTTTTTTTTGCTTCGGCGTCTGCATGTTTGGCGCGCTCGGTGGCGACTACTGCAGCAGGTGTGCTGTTAACAAACCTTTTATTCTTGAGCTGAGTAACTAAGTTTTCAAAAAATCATTCTTTAATTTTAATCTGAAAATCTGATTGTATAAATTGGAATCACTCTTCCAAGAAAGAAATTGAATCAAATATTATTCATCCCTTGTTCTCAAAATCTTAAATGACCATATTAAAATTAAAATGATAAATCGAATTGGATAAATAACTGTGAATATGATAATTAATGTTCTCAATGCTATCATCTCATAGGTAGAATAGGATAGTCTCTGATTTTCAATGTTTCTTAATTTCGCTTCTATTTTATTTTTTATAGTAATTAAATCTTGAAATAAAAGGTTCGTTTGACTAGAGGGAGGTTCAGGAATCCCATTTAAACTATAAAAGAACTGACTTAAAGATACAGAAATACAATTATTAGAAAATAAGTGGTTATGGTAGTTGCTAAATGCCAATGAATCATCAAGTTGTTCTAATTTAAATGCTAAAAAAAAATTTAAATCAATGTCAAGAGGAGGAAGAATGATTTCCTTTCCATTTCTTATTGTTTTAATTCCTTTCATAGGAAAATACGCCTTTTCAGATAAGAGTTTATGCAAAATAACAAGATTTTTTATCTTAATATTTTTAATCTCTTTTAGTGTATCTATTTTATAAAAATCTTGAGGAAGTTGACAATTAATAATATATTCAAACGGGACTGCTTTAGGAAAAGTACTTTTAATTGAATCACATTGAATATTTAATTGTGAGATTTCTTTTAAAATTCTATTTGACCGAAAATTAACACTTAAAGTATTTATAATCCAAATGAAGAAAATTATTATAACTGTTAGGATAAATGATGAAAATAATATGATTATCTCTTTGGCTATTTTTTGTTTAGTTGAAAATTTGGTCATAACTTTAAGTTGATAATTTACCAAAGATATAAAATCTAACAATATGTTTTATGATGATAATTGTATAGGAAATCTTAAACATCAATTTGAAAGATTTGGTGCTAATTCTTGCTTATGGATGGAAGAAACGCTGAATTTTATTAATAATGAGTACCATGAGAAGGATATATTATTTAGCTGCTTGAAATTCATTGATTCTTTAACTACAGCATTTTCTTCCAATTCTAAGGATGGTGTTGTGGTTACATTTTTTTCATCGCTCGTATGTAAGGAAGAATTAACAAATTCCCTGAATTTGACCTCCCTTGGAATTTATCATTCTGCTTTTGACTCATTAAGACGTGCAATAGAAATTACTTTGGCAGGCTTTTATTTTGATTTAATTAAAGGAAATCAATTTTTTATTGAAGATGATGTCTTAAAAAGTGAGTTGTTTGATTGGTATTATTCGCTTAAAGAAACTCCTCGAATGAGAGACATAAAAAATAGACTTTCGGAGCATAAAAAATTTAGGGACAATTCTTGGGTTATATGCGAGGCACATAAATTATTTGGTTCATTGAGTAATTACTCACACTCAAATGGGATAAATTATAGTGTTTTAAATTTTATAAACCGGAAAGGTGATTTTGGTATTTCTACTTTTAGTAAGGAGAACCTTCATTTATTTTTAGAAAACTATATTAAAACTTCCAAGCAGATTGCAGTCTTGTATGCTTTCTTTAATCCAATACTTATTTGTGGATTGCCGGTTTTTGAAAAATTTGGGTTTTCTGGCGGTCTTGGCCTCTTTGAAAAAAAACAATCTCAAGTTCTTTTAAACTTAATACATGAAGATTACAAAAAGAAGTTATTTGAAATTGTTAACCAAAATAATTCTATTCAAGATAGAATTAAAAAGGTGGAAGCTATGCCAATTTCAGATGAATATAAAAAAATGCAATCTTATTTTCCTGAAAATTGATTTTTCTCAATTCTTCCCCTTCGGGGAGGCAGGGAGGGGCTTTCTTTACTTCAATCCCGCTATCCTTTCTTCCAGTACTTTTATTTTTGCTTCAGCATCGGCCTGTTTGGCACGTTCTGTAGCAACTACGGCTTCCGGGGCGCTGTTTACAAAGCGTTCGTTCTCCAGTTTTTTTAATACCGAAATCAAAAATCCGCGGGTATATTTTAATTCTTCCTCCAGCTTTTTCAGTTCCTCTTCCACGTTCACAAAACCGCTCAGCGGAATGTAAAAATTGGTAGATTTTACAAGGAACGAAGCAGCGCCTTTTATCTCTTCAGTAACCATTTCGAGCGATGAAAGGTTGCCCATTTTTATCACAACACTGTTGAATTCAGCTTCAAACCCTTTATCGCCTTGTTGTACTTTCAGCTCCAACGTTTCCTTTTGTGCAATGTTTTTGTCGGTGCGTATTTTACGGATTCCCGAAATTGCTTCTTTCACATTTTCGAAGGTAGCCAGCATTTCGGTATCGTATTTTTCAACTTTTGGAAGTTGCGATAACATAATCGTTTCGCCGGCTTTTCTTTCGGTTAGCATCTGCCAGATTTCTTCGGTGATAAATGGCATAAACGGGTGCATCAGCCGCAGCATCTGGTCGAACAAGTCAATAAGTTCACTGTATGTTTTTGCATCGATGGGCTGCTGGTAAGCTGGTTTTACAACTTCAAGCAACCAGCCCGAAAACTCATCTCGAACCGAAGTGTAAACGGTCATCAATGCTTCCGAAATGCGGAACTGCTCAAATTGCTGGTCGAGCGTTTCAACGGTTTCGGCTAATTTGTTGCGGAACCATTCTACCGCCAGTTTTGAGTGTTCGGGTTGCGGAATTGCTGCTGAAACCTCCCAGTTTTTTACCAATCGGAACGCATTCCATATTTTGGTGGCGAAACCTGCGCCCTGTTGCGGCAGACTTTCGTCAAAAAGCAAATCGCCACCCGCAGGTGAACATAGCAACATTCCAACGCGAACTCCGTCAGCTCCGTATTTCGCAATCAGGTCAAGCGGGTCGGGCGAATTGCCCAGCGATTTCGACATTTTCCGGCGCTGTGCATCGCGCACCATTCCTGTAAAATAGACGTTTTTATATGGGAATTCATTGCGGTATTCATAACCGGCGATAATCATTCGTGCTACCCAGAAAAAGATAATATCGGGCGCTGTCACCAAATCAGAAGTGGGGTAGTAGTATTTAATTTCTTCGTTATCAGGATATCGAATTCCATCAAAAACCGAAATTGGCCACAGCCAGCTCGAAAACCAGGTATCAAGTGCATCGTCATCCTGTTTAAGTATGAAGCCTCCCCCTTCCCTTCCAAGAGAGGGGTGTTTGGCCACTGTTAATTTCCGGGCTTCTTCCTCTGTTTCAGCGACCACGAATCCGTAGTTCCTTTCTCCCTCCCCTCCGGGGAGGGCGGGGGAGGGGCTTTCGATATACCACACCGGAATTTGGTGGCCCCACCACAACTGGCGGCTGATGCACCAGTCTTTTACGTTGCTCATCCAGTGGTTGTAAATATTTTTGAATTTGGGCGGATGAAAACGGATGTTGTCGTTCATCACATTTTCGAGGGCCGGTTTTACCAGCTCTTCCATTTTCAGGAACCACTGTGCCGAAAGTTTGGGCTCAATCGGAACGTGTGTTCTTTCTGAGTATCCAACTTTATTATTGTAGTCTTCAATCTTGGCAATGTTACCCGCTTTTTCAAGTTCGGGAATAATTTCGTCGCGCACTGCAAAACGGTCTTTCCCGATAAAAAGTCCGGCTTTTTCGCTAAGTGTTCCGTCGTCGTTAAAAATATCAATGGACGACAGGTTGTGCCTCATCCCGATTTCATAGTCGTTGATATCGTGTGCCGGCGTAATTTTCAGACAGCCGGTTCCAAATTCCATGTCCACATAATCATCTTCAATAATCGGTATTGAGCGATTAATCAGCGGCACTAAAACGCGTTTTCCCTTTAACCCAACAAATCTTTCATCTGCAGGATTTACACACACCGCGGTGTCACCAAGTATTGTCTCAGGTCGCGTAGTTGCAATTGTAACAAATCCGTCTTCGCCTTCTATTTTGTATTTCAGGTAATACAATTTTGATTGTACTTCTTTATAAACAACTTCTTCATCAGACAATGCAGTTTTTGCAGCCGGGTCCCAGTTTACCATGCGTACGCCGCGATAAACAAGACCTTTGTTGTATAAATCGACAAAAACCTTGATAACCGATTCGCTGCGGGGTTCGTCCATTGTAAAAGCAGTTCTATCCCAGTCGCACGAAGCACCCAACTTTTTAAGCTGTTCTAAAATAATGCCGCCATGTTTGTCGGTCCAGTCCCAGGCATGTTTCAGAAATTCTTCTCTCGACAGGTCGCATTTATCGATTCCGGCTTTACGCAGTTTGTCTACCACTTTTGCTTCGGTGGCAATTGAGGCGTGGTCGGTTCCCGGAACCCAGCAGGCATTTTTGCCTGTCATCCGGCTACGCCGGACCAAAATATCCTGAATGGTATTGT
>DPCJ01000104.1:0-652 GCA_003516705.1 Prolixibacteraceae bacterium
CCCATGAACAGGATTTGTTTTTAAACAATAATATCAATCGGGATACACCCAATATTTCGGAGTTAAAAATTTATCAGAAATATTACGAAAAAACCAATACTCACATTTTTAACAGCAATGGAAAATCGATTGGAATACTTACTATTCTGCGGGAAATAACCAAAGGAAAAGAAGCACAGGAAGAAATCAGGAAACTGGCCAACCTTCAGAATCTTTTAATCAAAATGGCTTCAAAATACATCAACCTTCGTATCGATGAAATGGCAGAAGGGGTTAAACAATCGCTCATGGAAATAGGCATTTTTGCAGAAGCTGACCGGGCATATATTTTTGAATACAACTGGGAAATGCAAACATGTACAAATACCCACGAGTGGTGTGCTGAAGGAATTAGCCAGGAAATTGAGAATCTTCAAAATTTACCTGTTGAAAAAATTTCAGATTGGGCCAAATTACACAGCGAGGGAAAACCACTGATAGTTCCTGATATTTATCTTCTTGAAAAAGAAAATCCTACAAGAAAAATCCTTGAACCACAAGGCATTAAATCGATGATTACCATTCCTGTGATGTACAAAAATCATTGTCATGGTTTCATTGGGTTCGATTTTGTAAAGCATTATCACCTTTTCAGCGAAAACGAAAACACCTT
>DPCJ01000104.1:676-3390 GCA_003516705.1 Prolixibacteraceae bacterium
GACTTATCAAAAATTGAAGCCGGGCGACTTGAAATTACGCCTGAACCAACTGATTTAAAAGTAATGCTGGCCGAAATGGAGAATTTATTCTTCCATAAGGTTAAAGAAAAAAACCTCGATTTTATTGTAGAAATTGACGACAATTTACCACGTGCTATTTTCATCGACGATTTAAGAATGAAGCAAATTCTTTTAAACCTCATTGGGAATGCTGTTAAATTTACAAATCAGGGATATATTAAGCTGAAAATTGACGTCATAAGGTCAGGACAAGGTTCTGTTGATTTTGAATTAAAAGTAAAGGATTCGGGAATTGGTATTGCGGGGAAAAATTATCAATATTTATTTGATGCTTTCAGCCAACAATCAGGACAGAACAGCCGACAGTATGGCGGAACCGGGTTAGGACTGGCTATTACCAAGCGATTGGTTGAGCTAATGAATGGTAAGATTAGCGTGGAAAGCGAACAAGGAAAGGGAAGTTGTTTTACTGTTAGTTTCTTCGATATAAAAATTGCCGGAGTTATTCAGGAAAAAAAGGAAGACTTTGCCTGGACTGATAAAAATATTTCCTTTAAAGAATCAAGAATACTTGTAGTTGACGATATCTCACATAACCGTACGCTTGTAATGACATTTCTGGGAAGATACAATGTTGAGTTATTTGAAGCTGAAAATGGAGAAGAAGCTGTCGCTAAAGCCATCGAAATTAAACCCGACCTTATATTTATGGATATAAGAATGCCGAAGATGGATGGTTATGAAGCCACGCGGCTGATTAAAAGTAATACGTTAACAGCCGGGATTCCAATAATTGCGCTTACTGCATCAACAATGCAGGATGAACTTAACAAGGTAATGTCGCATTTTGATGGTTATATTCAGAAGCCGGTACACAAAAAGACGCTAATCAACGAGTTGATTAAATATCTTCCTTTTGAAGATTTTTCAAGACTGAAAAGTAAAAACCCGGAACCCGTTAATGCTGAAATTAAAGCAACTAATGATATTGAAATCACACCTGAATTAAAGCAACAGTTTATCAAAGAATTATCAAACGACATTCTGAATGATATTGATTCCATAATTATTGAAGACATAAGTTCTCTGATTATAAAACTCGAAAAATTTGCGGATAATAACAACATTGGAAATTTGCTCAAGATTACCAACGAACTGAAATCAAATCTTGAAGATTTTGATTTTGATAATATTCGAAAAAACCTTAGCGTGTTAAAAAGAATATTTGCAGAATAAGCGCAATAACAGAAAAACCTCCCCTATTGTATCTAATCGTCCCTCAAAAATGTAACTATTGCTCTGCTGCTTCTGAAGGTAACGTTAAAAAGAAAGATGTTCCCTGTCCAACAACACTTGCAACACGCAGGCTTCCATCATTTTTTAACGCAAAGTCATTACACAAATTCAATCCGAGTCCGCTACCCGACTCTCTATTGGTTCCATAGGTGGTTAAATGTTGGTTGGAGTCAAAAAGTTTAGGAATATTCTCCTCGGGTATTCCAACACCTGTATCCCTGAATTCAATCTCAACCAGGTTTGCAATGTGTTTTGATTTTATGGTGATAACTCCACCTTCCGGAGTAAATTTAATGGCGTTTGATAGCAGATTTCTGAATACACTTGTAATCGTATTGAGATCGGCAAAAATCACAGAACCTGGTTCAATCTCCATATTAAAACTGATATTCTTGTATTTCATATTGCCTTTGTTCAGCAGGTAAATTTTATATACAAGGTCAACCAAATCAATAGGTTCCTTGTTTAAGGCAATATTTCCACTCTGCGATTTTGCCCATCCAAGCAGGTTCTCAAGCAAACTGAATACTTCGTCGGTGGTTTTCAGTAACAAATCAACAGTTATTTTTAATTCTTCACCAGTGGTTTCGGTAACTGTTTCTGATAAATATTCCAATGTCATTTTCACACTTCCTAACGGAGAACGCAAATCATGACCGATTACCGAAAACATTTTATCTTTTAACGAATTAAGGTTGTACAAATAGTCAGATGTTTTCTGAAGTTCATCTTGTGTAAACTTTAATTCGAGATGTGTTTTTACCCTGCTAATCAGTTCTTCCTTATTAAAGGGTTTTGTAATGTAATCAACCCCACCAACTTCAAACCCTCTGATAATATTGCTTTTATCATTTAAAGCTGTCAGAAAAATAATGGGGAGGTTTTCGTTTTCCTTTTTCGATTTAATGATTTCACACGTTTCGTAACCATCCATTCCAGGCATCATAATATCCAGTAATACAAGGTCTGGCCTGGTTTTATCAACCATGTCAATAGCACTTTGTCCGCTTGTTGCAATTACAAGTTTGTAATTTAATTCGCGTAATGTTATTGCAATTATTTTAACATTATTCGAATTGTCATCTACTATCAGTACGGTTGGTGTTAAATGCGAAAATTTTGAAATCATTTTATCTATAAATGTTAAAACCGGTTTAAAATCAATAAAAACAGAATTACTGCTTTTTCAGAAGGGTGTCAAAATAGTCAATTGTTTTTACTAATCCTTCACGCAGTGGTACTTTTGGTTCCCAACCATTTAATTTTTCTTTGGCAAGTGAAATATCAGGCTGGCGTTGCGTCGGATCGTCTTTTGGCAATGGTAAATACACCAGTTTCGATTTCGATCCGGTAATATCAAGAATTTCTTTTGCAAGTTCAATCATGGTAAACTCACC
>DPCJ01000116.1 GCA_003516705.1 Prolixibacteraceae bacterium
ATTTCTTACATCGAACTCACGTTAGATTAACAAAAACAAAAAGTCCCGGCAACCAAAATTGCCGGGACTTTTTTATTCTGTACTCATCGTATGACTCAAAGTCATACGATGAGTAAATTTCTGATGCTACAACTTCACCGTTGTTTTTACATCGTTTGCTTTTTGTGAGCTGTACTCCACAGTAATTTCGCCTTTGCCTTCAACCAGAAACTGGTATTCCACATTTCCGTGGCCAGGTACCGAAATAAACTGAATTTCAGGTTTTTCCTCTTTGTACGAAACTTTGTTCAGCCTGAAATCCTGAATTTTACCACCTGCCACAACTTTGGCACCGGTTACTTTCAACATATCCGGCGTATAAAGTTTTTTGCTGAAAGCGTCAGCAGTCATTGATGGCAGGCCGTTTTTGTTTTTCAGCCTTACCCGAACCTGGTTGAGGTTGTTACCGATATTTTTCACCTCAAAAACCTCCATCGAAATTTCAGGCGTATTTTCGGCAGCCAGAAAAACCACGGCTGCATTGCGGTGAACCAACTCGGGCAGCATAAATGGCTGTGGCAAACGTGAACTCATTTTAATCCAACCGCCAATTTCAACTTCACCATAAACCGGATGTTTGAACGCTTTCCATTCGGTGTACATTTCGCCCTGCATTACGTAGTCGTTAAATTTTAGCTGTTCGCGGGTTTCTTCGGGATTTCCGCCACGTCTTTGTGACTGTTCGGCTGCAGGCTGAGCCGGTTTGTCGGTTTTTTCGCGGTAGGTTTCCGACTCGCGCTGGAAAAGTTCGCCTACAAACGAGAAAATACCATAGTTAAAAAAGAATTGGGCATCGGTATCACCGTAGGTAGGGTATAAATCGTATGATGGCATATACACATAACCGGGTGTGATTTTGATGGCATTTTTACCAATCACATCATACGCTGCAACATCAGAAGGATCGATCCTGATTGATTTTTCAGAAGGAACACGCAACCACATGCCACCGTTGTTGTGAAACGAAAAACCAACGATGATATTTGTTTTCTTTTGAATAAACTCATTAATAGCTTTCAACCCAACACCTTCGAATGGAAAGCTGCCTGCTCCCTGTTGCACATAATTTGGCATCCAGCTGTTTCCCCAGTTTCGGTTTGGGTCGAGGTAGCCTTCGGCGTCTTCGTTGAGTTTTCCATCTTTATCGTTGTCAATCCCTTCGGAACCGAGCAGTGTGTAATCGCCTTTTTCGCCGGGTTCAATACGAACAAGAATGCGCGGGTCTTTCGGGTCGGCTTTGTATTCGCCGTTCGGGTCTTTGATACGCATTTGCGTAATGCTGCCATCTCCGTCTAAATCATCGGGGGCATCTTCATCAAACAGACCGTCGTTGTCATCGTCGCGTGCAATGCGGATGCTGCGGCTCGAACTTGGTGTATGCGCATCTTCAAAAAAGTGGAAGCGGCCATCGACATTCACCACAGGAATGATGTAATGTGCATTGCGGTCAACTGTTTTAGTCACTTTTTCGTTTTCGCCATATTTGGTGAGCAGCATGTTGGCGTAGTACAAACAAACTTCGCCGGCCTGAACTTCATTCCCGTGAATGTTCCCATCCACATAAACACCGGGTTTGGTGAATTCGTCGCCGGTTTTCGGGTTGTTGATGGTGAGCGCGTAAATGTCGCGACCTTCGTCGCTTTTACCAACCACTTCCAGTTTTGTAAGCTGCGGGTAGGCTGCGTTTAATGCTTTCAGCGCTTCGTTTACCTCGGCATAATTGTAATACCTATCGAAACGGAGCGGAACTTCGATTTTTCCTTTTGTTTCAGCTTTTACTGAAAAGATAACAAGTAAAAGTGCTATGATAATATTAAACCGTTTCATAATTAACCTCCGATTTTAATTTGTTTTTCAGCCGGTCCGAAAACAGCCGATTCGATTTTTACATTGAACTCTTTTTTATCAGTTTGAATCAGCCAGGTAAGTTTTTTTACCGAGTTTCCGCCAATTGCACCCAGTGGTGTGCGTTTGATTCCTTCGAGCAGCTGCATTTCGCCATCGAGAATTATAATTACCGGTGCAGGCTCGTTATTGCGCTGGCCCATGGCAATCGGGTAGGGCAGATAGCCTTTGTTTTCGATGTAAAGTTCCACCTTGTACACGTTACCACCCATGTCGGTTATTTTTTCGCTGGGAAAGCCAATTTGTGGCATTTTTGTGGTAAGCTGCAAAAGCCATGGCAATTGCGTACTTAACAATGAATCAATCATCTCAGGTTTTGGTGTCGATTCGAGATAAGGTATGTAACCGCCAATTTCAACTTCGCCCAAAGTGGGGTGATTGTATTTCTGCCACGGTGCAAAACCTTTGCCTTCCAATGTTTTATCGGCATAAGCAAGCAGCGCTTTGTCCTTTTCGCCCAATTCGCCATCTTTTTTAGGCGCATTTTTCATCATGCCGGCCATTTGTTTTGGTGTGAAACGGCCCGATTTCATCATTTCAATCACACCGCTCGCGGTAAACCTGTCGGGTGCATTGTTCGCTTTCAGAAATGCACCAATTTTTTCTTCACCCAAAGCCACAAATTCATCGGAACTCATTTTTTCAACATCGTCCAACGAAACAGCTTCAGCACCCTCTTTCTTTTCTTCCTTTACTTTCGACACTGTAAACAGGTTCATGCTGAACGAAGGTAAACCCAAATGATAATATGCCCACAATTCAAAAGAGCCGTCTTTGTCGCCCGGGGCTTCCAAACGTTCGGTACTGAATTTTTTGCCTTCAAGGTATTTTTTATATTCTTCCGCGAATTTGGTATAGAATTTCAGGTCTTCGTCGAGCGGATTTACAGCAGCGCCAAGTCCGAGCATTCCGGCCACCATCGACGGGGTAACTTCCATTCCGGCAGGCATATTCTTTTTAAGTATTTCCATTAGTTCATCCATGGTAAACGACTGGTTAGGGTCAACATCCAACATGCGTGCGTAACGCGCCGGAACTTTTATATTTTGCAGGTTGGCTCCGCCTTTACGGCCACCTTTCGGGGCTGCAAGACAAAAATCGGAGCTGCCCAGCGTGTAAACCATAGCAATTTCGGGTCTGTCGAAAATAAACCGCATCAGGGCATAAACTTCGGGCGTTTGTCCCGGCCACAAACCAGCTTCTTTTTTCTCGCGCGGAAAAAGGTGTGGGAACCCAATTCCAACATTAATCCCACCTTCGCCATCTTCGTTGTACTGTCCGTCTGCATCATTGTCAATGCCTTCAACATATATTTTGTATTCACCGCGCTCACCTTTTGATGCATCAGCAGGAACAAGAATCCGCGGGTCGGCTTTCGAGGCAATCATTTTGCCTTCAGGGTCTTTTACGCGCATCTGCGTAATAAAACCATCTCCGTTCAGGTCGTCAAAACCGTCTTCGTTGATGGCTTCGTCAGCGTCGTTGTTCAACACAAAATCGTTTACAGTCCTTTCGTATTTTGCTTTTGCAAAATAGCCTTTGGCTGCATCGGGATTGGGGTTGGCTAAAATGTACCACTTCAGGTTTTTTGTGTACCGGGCCGAATCAAGCAGCATTTGTGCCAGATAAAGAGCGCCTTCGGTTGAAAGCGGCACATTTCCTTCGAAGTTGGCTCCCACAAAAATTGCGGGCACATTTTTCAGGTTGGCTCCGATTTCGAGAATGGTAACCGGCTCGCCACCCGGACTGGTGGCTACGGTGTGCAGTTTGGCATTGCCGCTTTTTTGCTGAAGCGTTGCCAGAATTTGCTGAACCTCGCTGTTCGAATGGTACTTACCGAACATGGTTCCGTTTTGTGCTATTAATTGTACTCCTCCGCTAAATAGCAGGAATACAGTCAGCACAACGATTTGCAGTTTTTTAACCATAGTAAGATTTAAAAATTAAGTTTATAATTGAAAATACTGTTTTAGTTTCATTCGGCTGGAATATTGACGATTTCCGTTTTTAATTGGTTTAATTGAACAGCGGAAAATTACATTTTTATTTTTTGAAATGCTGTTGGAATGAACTAAAATAAACTGTTGAAATTGCGTGTTGATATTCAGCAAGGGATTTTACCATTTCCGGCAAACCAAGCGATAAAAAATCGTGCGGGAGCGGAGCACGGATTACAAATCAACGCCAGCGGGGTTTTTAACCTGCGTGAGGCGTTTTGTCAGACACCAAATAATATAATGTACAATCTGTCCCCAAATATTGCCCAAAGCAGAGCCAATCCTGCTATTATCAAGCTTATTACTGAAATTTTTTTTGAAGATTTTGAATTTTGAATTGCCAGTTTAAGATTTGTTATTTCAAGGTTCTCTTTTTCGGCTATCTGTTTTTGAATATTCATTTGCTCATTAAACCATTTCACACAACCACCTGAATCAATAAAACGGAATGTATTATAATTAGGGTATAAAATAAAAGGTGCTGTTTTACCACCATAGATAGAATTGACAATCGAATCTCCATTATAATAAATCTCGTTTGCTAAAAATTTGATTAAAAATTCTGCTTCATCTGCATCAATTTCCAATTCCTTTTCAATCTCCTGTGAAGTGATATTCTTCATTTTTCTAAACAGCGCTAAAATGGCATCAATCTTATTTGCTTGTTCTATCGTAACCATTTTTCTTTCAGTTTTTTGATTGCTTTTTAATTGTTAACGAGCGATATAGTCGATCGGGAACGGGGGTGATGTAAAATATGATTTTTGAGTTACTCATTTCAATTCTTATTTGCTTGATAAACTAAATAATCAGAAAAGCACATATTGTAAGCTCTAATTTTATCTTCAAAATAGCTAACTATATTTTCAGATATCGTTTTTGGGTTCATTTGTCCTGTTTCAATAAATGGAGAAAACATGGATGAAAGTATTCTATCCATTGAGTTTTCTCTGAATTTCGGATCAACAATTTCAATTTTAAGATCTATATTATATCGTAATGCAATCTTCAGAGCTTCATTTATATGTTCATCGTTAAATGAATAACCGATGATTGTAATTTTATCTGCAGTATAACAATCTTTATCAAAAGCTGAATGAAATTGTCTGAAAGGTGTAAGTTTAGTTTTTTGGGACTTTTGATAACCTGTTATAATGTTTGTAACATGAATCGACTTTCCTTTTTCAATTTGCATGGTAGCTACATTATCATTCATTGACAAATGGATTCCTTTAAGTTGCACAATTTCAGGATTTGGCAATTGGTTTTTATCTGTCGAAAGTACCTTCCAATATGCTGAACCATGCAGATTGTAATGGATGTTTGATTCTGTATCAAATGAGATTTTTAAAACATCTGTTCTTGAGTAACGGTTTTCATTTTTAAAGAACCCATCAAAACAAAGAATATTATCCTCCTCTAAAAGACATTTAAAAAGATTGTCATAATTCAAAGTATAAAGCCGAAGAATACTTGTTTGGTGGATTTTTTTAAGCCAATTTCTGAAATTCCTGCTATTAATACATTCCTTGTCAACATGGCAACAACTTGTTGTATTCCAAGAGTATTGCGCAACTTTATTGCAAATTTGAGCCAATAGTTCTGCTAATAAAAATTGTAAAAAATACTGATTTGGATTTTCATCATAATAAGCTGGTCTCGAATAGTCAAAATCAAGCCCATTAAGGACTTGAATCTCATATCCATGTACTCTTTTCCCTCCCCTAATAGAGTAATTATAAATATTACAAAGTTCATTTTCTGATAAAAAAGACTTCAACAAGGAAGGTGTTCTTTTATGCTTATTGAACTCGGAATTGTAAATAATTAGCTCTTCAACAACATTTATGATGGTTTCAAAATTTACTTCTGAATCTGCATATCCACATTTTCTTAAACGCTGGTAAATAAACTCCGTTATTTTAACGTCAGAATCTTTTAATGTAAATCCAGATTTACGAATCAATTCAGTTAAATCAGGAGTTGTTGGTCCGTTCCAATCAATAACTGCTCCTGCTCCAAAAAGAAAAGTTTCTCTTTTTTTATCCATTACACAGCCCCCTCCACAATTTTAATCTCCTCCTCTGTTAAACCAAACAACGCATAAACCATCCGGTCAATTTCCCTGTCGGTTTTTTCGATTTCGGATTTCAGGGTTTGGGCTTTTTGTTTTTGCTCATTGAAATAATGCATCCACTCGGCTTCTTCCGAAAGAGTGAGTTTTATTTTTGCTTTTTGGAGTTCCTTTAAGAATTCGCTAAATGATAACTCATTCCAATTTTGAAGCTTCTGATTTAGTTTTTCAAGATTGAATTTTACTTGAAGCAAATCATGAAACTGATTTTGCGTTTTTTGAAATTGATTTGTTTGTTGAATTATTAAATCTACACATTCGGAAAACTCCTGCTGTATTTTGTCATTAGCTAATTTAATAGGAATTTGACGAATATCACTCAAGGTTAACTGACCAAAATCATCTTTGGTTGCTGTAGTTGCTCCCCTAATTTTTAAAAACGAAATTAGCTTTGAATTAATAATTGCTAATAGGTATTTTATTTGATAATCATCATTTGTGACTTTTAAATTATAAAGGTCTTTTTTATTAACAAATTCGTCATCAGCATAATTTGCCATAATTTGAAACTGGCGATTTATCAACCTTCTAATCAGAATTCTTTCCCCTTGGAAAAAGCTGTAATCTTTTGGTTTTTCTTTTAAATGGTCTCCATAATTCACATATTGAAAATCTCGTTCAATTTTGTAACGATATAAACCACCGCTGAAATAAAGTTTGTTTCCTGAATTATTTATTTTCGAAACATCATTATCGTTCGGAAGTATTCCCCTGATGGAATCTGATATATCGTTTAATGGAATGGTATTCTTAAATAATTTTGGAAGCAATTCATAATACGCTGGATTTAAAACAATTTTCAGGGAATCCAATTCAGACCAATATTGACTTGGCAATTTTTTCAATCGAGCATCCGTTGACAAATCTCCCAATTGCTTAAATCTTATAGGAAACTCATAAACCAACGATTTATAATCAATTGAATTTATTGCCCTTACCACATATATTCCAGTATCGACATAAGCATCTTCAAATACATCATAGGGCAATTTTATTGCAATTTCAAGTTTACCATTTTGCAGCAGGAATTGTCTTAGTAAGATATAATTTTCACCGCTTTGCCAAGAGACTGGATTTATAAAACTCCAAAAACCCTTTCTTTTACAAATCTGAAAAGCAAGCTGAATGAAAGCGCTGTAAATATCAAAATTGCCTTTAAAGCATTGAAAATTTGAAGTAATAAACTGTTTACTTAAGTCGTCCAAAGTTGCTCCATACGGCGGATTTCCGACCACCACATCAAACCCTCCTTTTGCAAATATTTCAGGGAATTCGTTTTGCCAGTGAAATGCTTTTTCTCCGGCTACTTCGGGGTCGTCAATCAGTGAGTTTCCGCATTTTATATTGTTGTTGAGTTTATTCAGTTTCCTGCCTTTTTGCGCGGTACGCAGCCAAAGCGAAAGTTTGGCAATCTCAACAGATTCTTCATTAATGTCAACACCGTAAATGTTTTTTTCGAGAATATCGGTAGTAATGTCGGAGAAAACCAAACCACTACCAAAAAGCTGGGCGCGTAAATCGTCAATTTTGCGGTGTTCGGTAATTAAGAAATCAAGCGCCTGGTTTAAGAAAGCCCCTGAACCGCAGGCAGGGTCGAGAATGGTTAAATTTAAAAGCCAGTTGCGATAATCGTTTAGTTTATCATCGAGGTTTTTAATGGTTTCCTTTTTACGGTTTTTGCGTCCTTTGGCGTATTCTTCGTCAATAATACCGAGTTCAGCCCGTTTTTCCTCACATAGTTTTCCAACCGTATTTTCAACAATGTATTTGGTGATGTATTTCGGTGTGTAAAAAATACCGTCCTTTTTGCGTTTGGTTTTCTGGCTGTCAATTTTTTCGCCTTTAATTTCGGCCTGCACGTTTTCAATTTCGCCCAGCGAGTGCTCAAAAATGTGTCCGAGAATATTTACATCAACATCGGTTTCATAATTGTACTGGCTGAGTTTTAGCGTGTGTTCGTATAAAACAGTATCGTCGATATTGATGTTGTCCAATATTTCATCCTCGCTGAACAGTCCGCCGTTGTATGCAAATATTTCCTGCCGGTTGCCGCTTTTGGGCCGTCCCACATTCAGCACATGAAAGTATTTTTTGAAGGTATCGTAAAGTGGTTTGGTATCGCCAAAATCAACATCATCTTTCCATTTCTCAATAATCTGCGAAATAGAATTTGGCGGAACCAGCAACCGGTCTTCGGCAAAAAAGATAAACAGGAAACGGTCGATTAATTTTTGGGTCTTCCTGAAAAGCAAAAGTTTATCGGTTTCAGGATTGTTTAACACAAGGTTGTTGTAAATCGCCTCGCGGAATTTTGAATAATCGGCATACAGTTTTTTGGTAATGTTTTCTTCCTGTAAAACCGATGATTCCTTTATTTTCTGGGGCAATCCGTTGAGCAGATTGTCTTTTGCCAGGCACAGCCACAGTAACGAAAACTGCTCGCGGGTAAGGTTAAACAAATCGAAGTCGAGATGGTCAACCGCATTTTGAATGTAAAAACGGAGTTTCTCGAAATTCGAAGTGATTACATAAACACATTTCGGATGATGGTTTTTGTACCCGAATGCCTGAGTTTCTATCTTATCTAAGTCGGTGGTATCGGTTCCCTTTAATTCAATTACGGCAACAGCATCTTCACCCTTTAATATTGCGCCGTCAGCTTTTTTGCTGTTGGCAATGTTTTTTAATTCCGTGGTAAGGTTAAAATTGGGATGCGGATTGAGTGTGTATCCCAAAATTGTGACGAACAATTCACGTAAGAATCCTTCCTGAAATTGTTCTTCCTTGGCATTTCTGATGTTTTCCTGAATCGCAGGATTGCCGAAATAGTGCTGAAAAACCTTGTATTTGCTGTCAACAAGGGTCGTATCCAATTCGTTTAAATACTTTTTTTCTACCGATTTTTGAAATAAACTCATACAATTCAGGAATTCAATAAATTTTCCGCAAAATACAATTTTATCATCAGTTTATTATTTATCAGTTGATGATTATGTAAGGGAACGAGGGCAGAGCTGCCAAATGTGATAGAAAACTTCTCACAACGTAAAATTCGACCCCGCCGGGGTCGCAACTTTACCGGTATTGACATTTCTAAAAACATGCCAACCCGCCGGGTTGAATACAAAAACAGTTTACCACAATGCCCTGTAATAAAAATTGGTCTCCCTGTACCATAAAATGGTCTTCCTGTTGGTTTTTTAGCTATCCTGTATAAAAAAACATAAACCCTGTATATATAGTTTGTCTTCCTGTATGTTTTTTTGCACTTCCTGTGCTACAGGACTTGCATTTTTGGTTACAGGACGATGATTTTTTTATACAGGAGACTCAGAAAATATACAGGGTAGCACTAAAAATATACAGGACAAAAAAATTCAGGCACAGGATGACCGGGATTATTAACAGCACAAATCTTATTGATTAATTGGTTGGCGTTCCGGCTGGTTTTTCGGCTGGTCGTTTGGCATTGCGCGCCTGCCAGTATGCACTCGAATAGCCTTTAAGTCTTTCGGGATTGCGCCAGAAAACAAACCGTCCACATTCCCTTATTTCGTCAACTGCATTTTTTAGCAGCGTGTAGGCTTTATTTCGTATTTCAAGAAATCCGGCATTGATTTGTTTTTCGCTGTTTACTGTAGCCAGTAATTCAGCAACCCTGTTTGCCAGAAGTGCAGCATTCTCGAGACTTTCACGTGTTCGTCCTGCTTTTGTCAGCAATGCAAGGTTGGCAATTCCCAGTACCGAAAGGTCGTTTAAGTCCTGTACAAAATCTGCATAAGAATTGCCTTTTTCGATGTTTGCGATTTTCGACAATAATTCGGGGTTTTTGCGGAATGCAAACCTGAAATCATGGATAAGCTCATTTTTCAGATTTAAAGCCACCGGATATTCTTTTCGCCAAATATTTTCAGCCTCTTTTTTTGTTTTATTCTCTTTTACCCAGCGGGCCTGGGCTTCGCGACATGCGCCGGACAGCAGCGGCAGTTTGTCGATCAGGCTGACATCAAGACCGCATTTCTCAAGCATTTCCCTGTCGTCTTTGCACCATTGAAAAAGGTTTTCTGATTCCTGTAAAAATATATCAAACGGAATGTTTGGCTTTCTGATTTCTTCGGATTTTACCGCTGCAATTTCGGGCAATAATTGTGTGTAATCATTTGAAGATGGCATTTTGTGAAAATTTTAAAAGTTTATGAATGATGTTTGTTGAAGGCAATTTACGATTAAATCGTATTGCAGTCAAGATGTTGTTAAACAATTCGGATTTAAAACCATTTTCATCGCCATTAATCCACAATAAAAGATATTTAACCATTCATTAAATCAAAAGGAAAAATATTCCAAAATTTTTGAAAAAATAAAGGTTACTTCGTTATACCAATAGTTTTGCATTTGCGTTTTCTAACAGATAAATACGATTGACATCATGAATTCCAGTTTTCCACGTTTTGTTTTAGCTTTTATAATCACAAATCTTTATTTTTTAACCTCAGGATACGCACAAACAGATGATAAACCTGTGAATGTGTATGACGGAAATGTTGGAAACGACAAAATTATTCTGGTTGCAGAAAGCAAATCTGCTGATTTTATAAAAGGCAATTTTGTGTTAAACCGGGGAAAAGCGGTTGAAGAAGCGCATCCGTTTTCAATCGACTTTTCGCGAAGTAAGCCGTTTTTACAGTCCGATTTGTATGTTGGACCGATGACACAGGCTTTCAAAGATTCATCGGTTTGGAACGGCAAATTGAAACTGATGAATAAGAAAAAACGGTTTCTTTTCTTTCGCCCGAAAGCATCATTCGAATTGGTTTTGCGACCAGGAGTTGAAGCAGAACCAGCGGAAAGATATCAGACTGAGGTCTTTGATAACATCGAAGTAAAAAGCAACATTTTGTATGGAAAGGCAAAAGGTTACTGGACGCATTCTCCATATTCCGACGATCCGTATATTGTTACACTAGGGAAGGGGTTGGTTAAAACATTTAAGGACAATGAACTGCTTGATTTAAAGCTCGATTTATATTTTTCGCGTGCTGACTCGCTGAAAAAAAAGCCGGTTGTAATGTTGATTCACGGTGGCGCTTTTTACATCGGAAGTAAAGAATCGGCCTGCGAACAGGCGCTGGCAACTGCGCTTGCGAAACGAGGTTATTTTGTCGCGTCAATCGATTATCGCCTGGGTTTTAAACCGGCCCCGGCCGATATTGAAATGAGCGCTTATCGCGCCATTCAGGATGCTCATGCTGCGCTGCGCTTTTTATCGTTTCATTCAAAAGGAATGGGAATCGACCCGAACCAGGTGTATGTTGGCGGAACAAGCGCCGGCGCTGTGGCATCGCTGAATGTTGCCTTTATGAAAAACGATGAAAGACCTGAAAGGATTCTGGAAAGTGAAAAGAAAGGATTGGTTGCAAAAATAGAGGAATCGGGAAACCGGTTCACCGAAACATTTACAATAAAAGCTGTTGCAAATATGTGGGGTGCTGTTGCCGATTTGAATATTATCGACGCTGACGAGAAAATTCCTGTTTTATCTATTCACGGCACCAACGACGATGTTGTTCCGTTCGAACACGATTTTCCATTCCAAAATTCATTGATGATCAACCGGTTGATAATGGATAAAATGTATGGCTCAAAACCTATACACGACAGGCTGAGCATTTTAGGAATCAAAAACAAACTTGTTTCGCTGCCCGGTCTGGGGCACGAGCCCGAACTTGAAACCAATAACAAACTGAATCATTACATCGATACGTTAATTTTTCAAACCACGAAATTCTTTTACGAAGAAACTGCCCCGTCGGTGTTTTTGCCTGCCGGTCAGCTTTCAGTTACAGCCGGTTCGCCATTAAAATCAATTTATTACGAAGTTAAAAATGGAACTGCTGTTGAAGTTTGGGCAGAGGGTGGGGTGAAAGCCAACAGCAATCCTGCCGATGCCACTATCATCTGGTTTGACAAAACTGCAAACCGAAAACTGAAAATACTATCTTCCAATCAGTTCGATGCCTGGAGTTTAAAGGAGTTTCCGGTGGAGGTGGAAAAGTAAATTAATCCTTGAAAAATTGAATCTGAAAGATTACTTCGCTACGCTCGCAATGACGGCAGTTAATTAGCGGAGCTGTGAGAGAGGTCTGGTTGGTGGCTTTGCCACCAACCAGACCTCTCCCTTTAAACAACAGTCAAGTAGTGTCATTGCGAGAGTTCACCCATTTTTTAAATGGGAATAATGAGTGAATGACAGAAAGCCGCATCAATGCTGTCATTGGCATCAACGCGAAGCAATCTCTTTCTATTCCTGTAAAAATTGTTTAGAATATTACACATTATTCTTATTCCTGAAAAACGAAGGTGTCACGCCTTCTTTCTTTTTAAACAGACTGCTGAAATGGAAAATTGACTGGAATCCAAGTTCGTAACTGATTTCCTTAATGCTTTTATCGGTTGAAATCAGCAGCTCTTTTGCCCTTGTTAAACGCAATTGTAAATGATATTGCCCCGGCGACATACCCGTGTATTTCCGGAACATTCGTCTGAAAAACGAATAGCTGACGTTATATTTTTGCGCCAGTTCTTCAAAATAGAGTTCGCTGCCCATGTTTTGTTTCATGGAAAAACGCGCTGCCTCAATCACCTGCGCAATAGGTTTTCCCGAAAATCCCTTTTGCTTTTCAAACGAAACAATATACCCGAGCAGTTTGATTATCATTCCCGAGGCAATTTGCTGGTAGCCGGGATGTTCTTTTTGTACAAGGTCAAATATCTTAAAATAGGTATCCAAAAGTTCCTCTTTAATTCCAAAATTAAACGCTGGTTCTTTGGGTGAGAACCTTGGCAAAACAATCAGTTCGCGGGCTAACTTACCATCAAAACCGATGTAATTTTCAGTCCAGCCCGTTTTCTGAACCGGTTTGTAACGGTGCCACACACCAGGAAAAGTAAAGAAGATGCTTCCCTGTTTCAGCGGGAACGAGCCAAAGCTGTTTTCTAATATTCCGCTGCCTTCGCTAATAAAGTTGATTTGAAATTCGTTTAAAATACGGCCATCATCCCAGTTAAAATAATACTCCGAAGGATGTTCATGTGAGGGGTATTGATAATTTGCAGGAATGTTGGCCGAACCTGCCACTTTAAGGTACAATCCCCATTGCAGGTCGTCGTCGCTGACGGTAAGATATTTAAATTCGTTGTGTTTCATAAATCGGGTCAAAAAATATAAATTTTATATCATTTATTATATTGTTTTCACTGATTAGTAATTTTAAATTTGTTTCGCAGGCAAAAACCTGTTTTTCAAACTGAACCAAAAAAATTAAACTGTATGAATGTAATTCTTGGAATCTTGTTTCACTCGCTGGGTGGCGGAGCTTCCGGCAGTTGGTACATGCCTTACAACTGGGTTAAAAAATGGCGCTGGGAAATTTATTGGATTACCGGCGGTATTTTTTCGTGGTTAATTATGCCATTTCTGGCGGTAATTTTAACCATTCCCGACTGGCAGGGAATTTTGCAGGCTACCGACGGTGCTATTCTCCGGAATACTTACATCATGGGTTTACTTTGGGGAATTGGCGGACTAACTTACGGTCTGGCAATTCGCTACCTCGGTATGTCGCTCGGAAACTCAGTTTTACTGGGAATTACTTCAGTTGTTGGTTCATTGGGATTACCCGTGCTGCGCGATATTCCGGGAGTTGCTGAAATCATTCCTGGTGGACTTGCTTTTACCGACCTTTTTGGCAGCACCGGCGGACGCATTGTTTTATTGGGCATCGCCATCTTGTTAGCCGGAATCATTCTCAGCGGTCGGGCCGGAATAAGAAAAGACAAAGATTTGGGACAGGTAAAAGAAGGTGTGAATACTGAATTCAACTTGTCGAAAGGATTGATGATTGCGATCATTTCGGGGGTGTTGAGTGCATTTTTCAGTTTTGGTATCGATGCCGGAAAAGAAATGGCGGCCACTGCAAGAACCCTGGCTGTGGAACAGAACTATTCATTTATCACACAGGATGGCATAAATTTCAAATACCTTTTCGAAAACAACATCATCTTTTTTGTGATTCTCTGGGGAGGTTTAACCACCAATGTAATCTGGACTACCGCGCTGATTCTGAAAAACAAAACCGGCGGCGATTTTACCGATAAAAAAGCACCGTTACTGAGCAATTACCTGTTTTGTGCGTTGGCCGGAACAACCTGGTTCTTGCAGTTCTTTTTCTACGGCATGGGCGAAACCAAAATCGGGAACGGAGCCAGTTCGTGGACTTTACACATGGCAACCATTATTCTAACTGCCAATTTATGGGGCTTCTACCGTAAGGAATGGAAAGGCGTTTCGAAGAAAACCTATAACATGATTTTGCTGGGAATCGGTGCCATTCTTTTGTCGGTCATCGTAATTGGTGTGGCAAAATGGTTGTATCCTGAGTTGAATGCGCTGGGGTAGTCTCGATACTTGATGCTGGATTTTGGATGCTGGATTCATAATTTTGGAAACTGGTTTTTGGAATTTGGTATTTGAAAAGGGGGTTTTATATGAAAAGAGTAGCTTTTAAAATGCATCTGAATGAGGGGCAGAAAGCCGAATACATTAAACGGCACAACGAAATCTGGCCCGAACTGAAAACGTTGCTGAAAGAAGCCGGAATCAGTGAGTATTCCATCTTTCTCGACGAAGAAACCGATACGCTTTTTGCTTTTCAGAAAGTTAGTGGCGAAGGTGGTTCGCAGGATTTGGGTCAGACAAAAATCGTTCAGCTTTGGTGGAAATTCATGGCTGATATTATGAAAACAAATCCTGATAATTCGCCGGTTACAACACCTTTAGAAGAGGTTTTTTATATGGAATAGTTTATTGTGCAACTCATGATTCTAACCACATAGAATCATAGTGCACATGGTTATAAAAAGAGAATTTCAAAAATCTATGTGAACTATGTGGCTATGTGGTCAATCTATAATTTTGGATAACTTAAATCAATTAAAATAATCAATAATGAAACAAAATCAGTTTTGGGTAAAGCTTTTTACCATCGTCATTTTAATCAGCAGTTTTGCTGTTACAAACGCAGCCACCACGGTAACTGGGCTTCTTTGCGAGTACCACGAAAACCCAATTGGAATTGAAGTACAGAAACCACGGTTAAGCTGGAAAATAAATGCAGCTGAAACCAATATGCTGCAAACAGCCTATGAAATCAAAGTAACCGAACAGCCAGGCAAAGGAAAAACCATCTGGAATTCAGGAAAAGTGAATTCGGGTCAGTCGGTGAATGTTGAATACGGCGGTCCGGCTTTAAATCCAATGCAGCGTGTTTACTGGCAGGTTCGCGTTTGGGGTAACAATGATAAGGCTTCAGAATGGAGCAACCCGGCTTTTTGGGAGATGGGCATTACAAGCCCGGAACTTTGGAAAGCCAACTGGATTACTATGGAAAAGGAAAAAGAAATGAAAGGTTCAAAACCCAGTCATTTTCTCCGGAAAGATTTCAGCCTGTCAGAAAAAGTTAAATCAGCCCGCGTGTATGTTTCGGCGCTCGGTTTGTATGAATTATACATCAACGGGAACAGAGTGAGCAACGACCTTTTTACTCCTGGTTGGACAGCGTATAAAAAACGGATACAGTATCAAACCTACGATGTAACACCCATGTTAAAAAACAGCGGAAACGCAATTGGCGCTATTCTTGGCGATGGCTGGTACCGTGGAAATATTGGTTTCTCACAACAAAACAGCTATTACGGAAAAAAACTGGCTTTAATTGCACAACTCCACATTGTTTATACAAATGGTTCTGAAGAGTGGATTTTAACCGACAACACATGGAAAGCTACCACCGGGCCGATTATTGCTTCCGATATTTATAATGGCGAAACTTACGATGCACGCAAGGAAATCAATGGCTGGAATGCTCCCGGTTTTAACGACAGTCAGTGGGGAAAAACAGCGGTTCTGGATTATTCAAAACAGCTTTTGGTGGCACCGCAGGGTGTTCCTGTTCAGGCAATTGAAGAAATCAAACCCTTAAAAATTATAACCACTCCCAAAGGCGAAATAGTTTACGACCTTGGACAAAATATGGTGGGTTGGGTAAAACTGAAAGTAAACGGAAAAGCCGGTGATGAAGTCACGCTGCAATTTGCAGAGGTTTTGGACAAAGAAGGCAATTTTTATACCGCCAATCTGCGCGCTGCCAAATGCACCGACAAATACATACTTAAAGGTGGTGGCGAAGAACTTTTTGAACCACGATTCACATTTCATGGATTCAGGTTTGTAAAAATCGAAGGTTTCCCCGGAACACCGGCGCTGGAAAATATCACAGGTGTAGTTATTCATTCGGCCATGAAACCAACCGGAACATTTGTTTGTTCCGAACCGCTGATTAATCAGTTGCAGAAAAATATTCAGTGGGGGCAAAAAGGCAATTTCCTGGATGTGCCAACCGATTGTCCACAGCGTGACGAACGTTTGGGCTGGACCGGTGACGCACAGGTTTTCAGTCCTACTGCTGCTTTCAATTTCGATGTTTCTGCTTTTTATACCAAATGGATGCGAGATGTGGCTGCTGACCAATTACCAAACGGATTGGTTCCACACGTAATTCCTGATGTGCTGAATGGTGGTGGTGGTGCTACTGCCTGGGCTGATGCAGCTCTTGTGGTTCCGTGGAATACTTATCTGGCTTATGGCGACAAACGAATTCTTGAAGTGCAGTACCCAAGTATGAAAGCATGGGTGGAATATATGCGAAGCAGGGCAGGCAAAGATAATATCTGGACAGGCGATTATCATTTTGGCGACTGGCTTGCATTTGCGACCAACAATTCAGACTATCCCGGAGCTACAACCGAGAAAGATTTGATTGCGACAGCTTATTTTGCTTATTCAAGCGGTTTGCTGGCAAAAGCAGGCAAAATTATTGGCAAAAATGATGAAGCCGCAAGCTATGAAAAACTGTCGGAGAACATTAAAAAAGCTTTTGTAAACGAATTCGTGGCACCGTCGGGGCGTTTGGTTTCGCACACGCAAACTGCTTATTTGCTGGCGATTGCTTTTGATTTGCTTCCCGAAAACCTTGTTCTGAAAGCTGTAGATTTTCTGGCTGCCGATGTTGAAAAGTTCAAACATCTCACCACTGGTTTTGTGGGAACACCGCTGCTTTGCAAAACATTGTCGGAAATTGGCCGTGAGGATTTGGCTTTTATGTTGCTCAACCGCAAGGAATATCCGGGCTGGCTTTACCCGGTAACACAAGGCGCTACTACCATCTGGGAACGCTGGGACGGACAGAAACCCGACGGAACTTTCCAGGATGTGGGCATGAACAGCTTTAACCATTACGCTTACGGAGCAATCGGGGAGTGGCTTTACACGTATGTTGCAGGTATTCAGATTGACGAGGCAAATCCGGGTTACAAACATTTCTTCCTTGCACCGCATCCGGGAGGTGGACTAACAAATGCTGCCGCCACTTTCCAGTCAGTTTACGGCGAAATTAAATCGGGCTGGAAAATCGAAAACAGCCAGATGGTCTACGATGTAAAAGTTCCGGCCAACTCAACAGCCACGGTTACATTACCATCGGCAAAGCTTGAAAATGTGACTGTAAACTCAGCGTCTTTAAAAGAAAATGCCTTGATGGCTGCCACTCAAACAGGAAAGACAGTTTCGCTGAAACTCGGTTCTGGAGATTACAAATTCAGCTATCCGGCAGCTAATTAATGACACTGATAAAATAAAAATTTAAACCGCAAAGACACGGAGGCGCAAAGAAACCCAAAAAAATGAGTGTTTTAATTCTCTGCGTCTTTGCGTCTTTGCGGTAAAAAGAAAGCTAATATGAACAAACAAAGAATACAACAAGCCTACCAACTGGCCAAAGAACAATATGCTGAATTGGACATCAACACCGATGAAGTGTTGGAAAAGTTGAAGGAAGTGGTGATTTCGCTGCATTGCTGGCAAACCGACGATGTGGGCGGATTTGAAACTCCCGATTCATCGTTGTCGGGTGGTGGAATTCAGGCTACGGGAAATTATCCCGGAAAAGCCCACACGATTCAGCAGATGCGCGACGACCTTGAAAAGGTATTGTCGCTGCTGCCTGGAAAACAACGGCTGAATCTTCATGCTATTTACGGCGATTTTCAGGGCGAACACATCGACCGCGACCAGATTGAACCCAAACATTTTCAAAGCTGGATTGACTGGTGCAAAACCCATGGAATCGGGATGGATTTCAACGCCACTTGTTTTTCACATCCGCGTGCTGCCGATGGTTACACGCTTTCGTCGAAAAACGAGGAAAACCGCAAATTCTGGGTGGAACACGTAAAACGCTGCCGTAAAATTTCAGCAGAAATTGGTAAACAATTGGGCTCAGCCTGTGTGCACAACATTTGGATTCCGGATGGTTCAAAAGACACACCGATTGACAGAAATGGTTACCGTGTAAACCTGAAGAAATCGCTGGATGAAGCCATGAAAGTAAAATATCCGGGCGAGTGGATGAAAGACGCCGTGGAAAGCAAACTTTTTGGAATTGGCGTTGAGTCAATGACGGTGGGTTCGCACGATTTTTACCTCGGTTATGCCATCAAGAATAATACGCTGATTTGTCTGGATAACGGGCATTTTCACCCCACTGAACAGGTAGGTGATAAAATTTCGGCCTGTTTACAGTGGGTTAACGAGGTTTTGCTGCATATAACCCGTCCAATCCGCTGGGACTCTGACCACGTGGTAACTTTAAACGAAGATGTTCAGTTGATTGCTTCTGAAATTGTCCGCAACAATTTTCTGAGCCGGGTTAAAATCGGTCTCGACTTTTTTGATGCTTCTATTAACCGCATTGGCGCTTATGTTATTGGTACCCGGGCTGCGCAAAAAGCTTTTATGATTGCCATGCTCGAACCAACAAGAACCTTAATCGAACTTGAAGAAACGGGAAAAAACTTCGAAAGACTTGCAATGCTCGAAGAACTCAAAACCAAACCTTTCGGAGCAATCTGGGATTACTGGTGTTTGCAGGAAGGCGTTCCGGTTGGTGAAGCATATATTGCAGAAATTCAGCAATATGAAAAGGAGGTACTTATAAAACGATAAGTTTTCAAATCATTAAAACGAAAGGATACTAAAGGCTGAAACAGCATTGTAGTATCCTTTTTTTTACTTTTATTGAATAGTAGATGGTTGGCATCATCATCGAAACCGATTTGATTTTAGTAACGGCCGACAAATTGCCGGGAAATTTCGACAGGCTTGAAGTAGCCGGGTTTAGCGCAAAAGATAATTATTAAACTACTGATTTTGAGCTTTTCAACTCATTTAAAAGTTCGCGAACATTTACTGTTGCGTATGTCGATGCGTAATCTGACATGGCATAAGGAATAATCAGATCATCATTTTTAATCATCGAACCGCAGGAATATACCACATTTGGCACATAACCTTCTCTTTCTGTGGCATTTGGTACTAATAACGGTGATTTTAATCTTCCAATTTCAATTTCAGGATTTTGAAGATCAAACAGCGATGCCCCTAACGTGTATTCGCGCATTGGACCAACACCATGGGTAATAACCAGCCAACCTTCAGGAGTTTCGATGGGTGAGCCTCCATTTCCGATTTGAATTAATTCCCACGGAAATTTGGGCTGCTGCAATAGTTTTGCTTCGCGCCACACATTGATTTTGTCGGAACTGGAGATATAATTGTTAAAACCATCCAACCGGCAAAGCATAAAATACTTCCCGTTTATCTTTCGCGGAAAAAGCGCCATACCTTTGTTTTGAGCAATTTCGCCATGCAGCGGAAGAATATGGAAATGATAAAAGTCCCTGGTGTCTAATAATTTGGGCAAAATGGTAGTGCCATCATAAGCTGTATAAGTGGCGTAGTAAATGGTTTCGTTGTTATCGTCAGTAAATTTCACAAAACGCGCATCTTCAATTCCGTTTTTCTCGTTAAGCGATACCGGAAATATCACCCGCTCCGAAATGTTGGTATCAAGCGAAAAATCGAGTTCATAATGTGATGATGCAAGCCAGATAATCTGATTAAAGAGGATTTCTTTATCAATTGAAAGGTGGAGTGACTTTCTGGCTTCTTTAATACAATCGCGGAGCTCACCGTAAGTAAACTTATCACTTAGTTTATCAAGAATTAAAGCAGATGGAATCAGGGTATTGATATCCTTCATTTCATCCAGTTTTTTCTTAAAAGATTTTTTATGATAGATATGCCGACGAATGTGTGAAGCCTCTTCCAGCATTTTTCCCACGGGTTCAACTGTAAGATTATTGTTTTTATCCAGTACTCCGGTTCTGAAAACAATGGACGAAATGTGTCCTTCACCGGTGGCCCTGAAACTCAGAATCACTCTTTTTTCATCAGTCCCTGTTTCCGATTGGTCGGGGTGTTCTACGATGGATGGATTAAAAAAAGCAGCCGACTCAATTGAATACTCCATGGTAAAATAGGAACCGATAAGTATCTTTTGAGAAATTTCAATCGAATTGGGATCAATATCCAACAGCTTAAATAAATGAGAAATCTTATTAAAATGTTTTTCGAAAATCTTTGAAATATTTCTGTGACGCATCGAAAAATCCCGTAAAACAGGACTTAAAGCCTGCGATGCTTCAGTCTTCGACATAATCAAAACTGAACGTATGGTATTTAGCGCCCTGTCGTCGCTTGTATATAGAAAACGGGCGATTACGCGGGAGGCATCGGGACTGAATCTTATATTTTTTCTGTTTACAAAAACCTGCATCAATTTTAGAATAAGTATTTTTTCTAAAGGTAGTGGCTTATATTGAAAATGCGATAAATATTTGAATTAGTTTATATTAATCGATTTTCTAAAGCATGAATATACTTTCGTATCTTTGAAACCGGATCGCATTGTTAATTTTGAAACTATTTATCAAAAATATGGTCTGTGTACGCTGCCAGATGGTAGTGAAAACTGAACTTGAAAAACTTGGGTTGCATTATACTTATGTAAAAATCGGCGAAGCCGATGTTGTTGAAGAATTGCTGCCCGAACAACTTGGAAAACTCAATACTGGCTTAAAAAAAGCCGGACTGGTTTTAATGGACGATAAAAAAAGCATTCTTGTAGAGAAGATAAGAAGCGCAATCATTGAACTTGTGCATTTCACCGAAGATCAGATTAAAGTTAACCTTTCCGATTTTTTAAGCGAAAAACTCGAATACGATTACACCTATCTTGCAAATCTCTTCTCTGAAATGAATGGCGTTACCATCGAAAAATTTTATCTGACGCACAAAATAGAGCGGGTAAAGGAATTGATCGTTTATGGCGATTTAAATCTTTCGGAAATTGCCTGGAAAATGCATTATAGCAGTGTAGCCCATCTTTCAAACCAGTTTAAAAAGTTTACAGGAATGACTCCTTCGCATTTTAAAATGCTCAAAGGCAAAACGTTGGATTCGCTTAACGATGTGTGAATAATGTAAACATTAACCAGAATTTTGTAACAAACCCCTTTCACAGATTCACGAATTTTACTTTGTAACAGGTTGCCTTTTAAAAAGTAAAGAATGAACATCCTTTTAGTTTACCCAAAGTGCCCCGATTCCTTCTGGAGTTTTAACCATGCATTGAAGTTTATTTCGAAAAAAGCAGCAGTGCCGCCACTTGGGTTGATTACAGTGTCGGCCATGCTTCCGGCTGAATGGAATAAAAAACTTGTTGACATGAATGTTACGGTTCTTGATACCGACGACATTCTGTGGGCCGATTATGTTTTTATCAGCGCCATGTACATTCAAAAAGAATCGGTGAGAAAAGTAATTGCGGAATGTAAAAAATGGAGCACAAAAATAGTGGCTGGCGGCCCGCTTTTTACACAGGATTTCCCCGATTATCCCGAAGTCGATCACTTTATTTTGAATGAAGCCGAAATTACCATGCCTTTCTTTTTGGCTGATTTAAACACCGGGAATCCGCAAAGGGTTTACGCCACCGAAGAATTTGCCGATCTGTCGAAAACCCCGGTGCCCGATTTTCATTTATTATCGGCAAAAGATTATGCCTTTATGAATATTCAGGTTACACGGGGATGCCCGTTTTCGTGCAATTTTTGCGAAATTACTTCGCTTTTAGGGCATAAAGTACGTATGAAAAGCACCCGCCAAATCATCAGCGAACTGGATGCTTTATATGATAATATAAAATGGCGTGGACCGGTTTCGGTTGTGGATGACAATTTTATAGGCAACATAAAGGAAGTAAAATACAACCTGTTGCCTGCCATGAAAAAATGGATGCAGCAGCATAAATATCCGTTTACCTTTACTTTTGAATCTTCAATAAATCTGGCCGACGATAAAGAGCTGATGACGCTGCTTGTTGAATCGGGATTTAACGGGACCTTTATCGGTATTGAAACTCCCGATGAAGAGTCGCTTCATTATTGCAATAAAACACAAAACAAAAACCGCGATTTGCTGGGAAGTGTAAAGAAAATTCAGCAGGCCGGAATACAGGTTGCAGGAGGTTTTATTGTTGGATTCGACAGCGATACACCCACCGTTTTTCAACGGCAAATCGATTTTATTCAGCAAAGCGGAATTGTTTCGGCAATGGTTGGTTTGCTAAACGCCCCGAAAAACACCAAACTTTACAAACAACTTGAAGCAGAAAACAGGCTAACCACTGATGCCACCGGAAACAACACCGATTCGTCGATGAATTTTATACCTAAAATGGACCGCAACGAATTGCTGGATGGCTACCACAATATTATCAGGAGTATATATTCCACAGGGTCGTATTATAAAAGGGTAAGGCAATTACTGCTCAATTACAACCAGGTTTACAAATCGCGGAACAAAATCAATCTTACCCTGGTTCGGGCTTTTTTTAAGTCGATGCTGGTTATCGGATTTATCGAAAATGGAAGAAGGGAGTACTGGAAATTAATTTTCTGGACATTGTTTAACCGCCCAAAGTTAATGGTTGACGCACTTACATGTACAGTTTACGGGTACCACTTCCGCACGGTTTACGGATTACGAAACAAAAATAATTCATAAAAAATAAATATCATGTCGAAAGCTAAAGAAGGAAAAGAGAGAAAGAATAACAAAAAGGAAGCTGTAAAAAGCCTGAAAGAGAAACGAAGTTTTAAGGCTGCCAAAAAAGCTGAGAAAAATGGGGTAGGAGCAATTTCAGTATAATGGAAAATAAATATAAAGAAGGCTCAACAATTTGCGCAATCGTTAATCCAACTCAAAAACTGCTTATCAGGCGTTATGTTGCCAAAATTTACTATTGTAAAATTCAAGAAGATTTAACGCATAAAGAGCTGGTTTTTTTTGAACGTGAGCTTATGCACTGTCCTGATGAAAAATCAGATAATCAGCTTGTTTAAGCATTATAAACTAAAAAAATGAAGATAGCATATATCGCCACATATCCGCCACGCGAATGTGGTATTGGTACTTTTACAAATAACCTGTTTACATCGATGCTGATTGAAAATAATGGCACTAAAGACAGGAATGAAGGTTTTATTGTTGCTTTAAACGACAACGACCTGTCTTATAAATATCCCGATGAAGTTAAAGTCAACATCAGGCAGGATCATCAGGAGGATTATCTGAAAGCGGTAAAGTACATCAATTTAAGCGGTGCCGATCTTTGTGTTCTGGAACACGAGTTTGGTATTTTTGGCGGACAAAGCGGGGTTTATATTCTTCCCTTGCTGCACCGGCTCGAAGTTCCGCTGATTGTAACATTGCATACCATTCTTAAAACGCCTTCGTACAACGAAAAAGCTGTTTTAAAGGAGATTTGTAAAATGGCCAATAAAGTGGTGGTGATGAGTCATAAAGCGGTTCAGTTTCTTACCACAATCTACGATGTTCCGGATGAAAAAATTGCGCTGATTGAACATGGCGTTCCCGATATTCATTTCAGTCCCGAAAAATCGAAAAAGGAATTCAAACTTGAAAGCAAAAAAGTATTGCTGACTTTTGGTTTTGTGGGTCGCAACAAAAGCATCGAAACAGTAATTAAAGCATTGCCCGCAATAGTGGAAAAACATCCCAACCTCATTTATATTGTTTTGGGAAAAACTCATCCGAATGTGGTGCGTCATTCGGGCGAAGAGTACCGTATTTTCCTGTTGCGGCTTGTAAAAACCCTTCATCTCGAAAAACATGTTTTATTTCTGAATGAATTTATTGACGAGCAGGATTTATTCAAATATTTATATGCCTGCGATATTTATATAACGCCATATTTAAACGAAGCCCAGATTACCAGCGGAACCCTATCGTATGCTGTGGGTGTTGGCGCCGCCGTGCTTTCAACACCTTACTGGCACGCCGAAGAATTACTGGACGAGGGCAGGGGAAAGCTTTTCAATTTTAATGATTCGGAAGGGCTGGCAAAACTGTTAATCGAACTGCTCGATGATCCAAAAGAACTGCATGAGCTAAAGAAAAAAGCAACTGAATATGGTAAAAAAATAACCTGGCCAAAAACAGGTGAAAGATACCTGGCGCTTGCCAAAAAAATATTAAACGAAGAACATCAGGTAATTACAGCCCCTGAATCGGAACTCGATTTGCTCATCCTTCCACCCTTCTCACTAACACACATCAACCGGCTAACCGATGATACTGGTATTATTCAACATGCCAAATTTGGTATTCCAAACTTAAAAGAAGGATATTGTCTCGATGATAACTCGCGCGCTTTGCTGATGGTATTAATGGCCTACCGGCAAATAAGCGATAAACGTGCACTCGAATTGTCGCCCATTTATTTGAGCTACATACATTACATGCAAAATGCCGACGGCACTTTCCGGAATTTTTTGAGTTTCAGCCGCAATTTTTTGGATGAAGTTGGTTCTGAAGATTCGTTTGGCCGCACCATCTGGGCGCTTGGCTATTTATTGGGAAATGCGCCGAATGATGCTTATTATCAGACCGGGAAACTTGTGTTTTTCAACGCCTCACCTAATTTCGAAAAACTAACCTCAATCAGGGGAATTGCCAATACAATGATTGGAATCAGTTATTACCTGAAATGCAATCCGGGCGACGATTCGATGACTGAAAGGCTAAGAAATCTTGCCAATGTTTTAATAAGGCATTACAACGAAAATAATACGCCCGGCTGGAAATGGTTTGAATCACTGCTTGCATACGACAATGGAATTTTGCCGCTGGCGCTTTTGCATTCGGCTGAAATACTGAATGATGATACAATTACAAAAGCAGCGCTCGAATCGATGGATTTTCTTACAGCACATACATTGAAGGACAATTATCTGTCGATAATTGGGAACGAAAAGTGGTACAAAAAGGAGGGAGAACGTTCGGTTTTTGCGCAGCAACCCATCGATGCCATGGCTATGGTTTTAATGTATCATCAGGCTTTTCATCTTACAAAAGACAAAGATTACCTGAGCAAACTATATACTTCTTTTTTGTGGTTTCTGGGTGAAAATGATTTGAGAATGAGCCTCTACGATTTTGAAACACAGGGTTGTTGTGATGGGTTTGAACGTCACGGGGTAAACCGCAACCAGGGAGCCGAGAGTTCGCTAGCCTATTTAATTTCGCATTTAACTGTATTGCAGGCCTACGAAGAATTTCATAAATCTGATTTGAGACTGGTATAAAAAAAAAGTCCCGCCAATCGGCGGGACAAGATTTTAAATGATTATGTTTTTTTAAACTAAGCTAGTTTAACATTCACTGCATTTAATCCTTTTTTACCTTCCTGCAAATCAAAAGTTACTTCGTCATTCTCCCCGATATTGTCTTTTAAACCAGATGAATGTACAAAATACTCTTTTGAAGATTCGGTGTCTTTTATGAATCCAAATCCTTTTGATTCATTGAAAAACTTTACTGTTCCTTTGTTCATTGTATTAAATTATTAATTGCATGCAAATTACGCTAATATTTTTGTTATTGCATTTTTTCTCTTTTATAATTATTAAATCAGTTGAATATTAAGCATTTACTGTCTTTTCTTTTAACTTATGCCTTAATTCTGTCCCGGTTTGCTTTAATTTTCCGTTTTCTTTAACAAGTATTTCTATTGTATTCTCTAATTTTTTATTTACCACATCGGTTTCAATTTTTGCATTAATTATATCTAAACGCAAATCCTGCAACTGAACCAATTGTTGTTTTAATTGCCGGTGTAATTCAAGAAGTTCAATTTCTTTCTTCTTTAATTCGGTAATATCGGTGGCAATCAGAATATAATTATCGCCTTGCAGGTAAGCTGGTAACAACCTGACTGATAGTTTTAACCAGGTTGAGTTGGCTAAGGAAATAATCAGCGCTCCACTTTTGCGGAGAGTCAACTGAGTCAGCAGGTTTTCAAGGTTTAACCGGTCGATTGGGGTGATATAACTTTTAATATACGAACCAATTACTTTATCGACAGGTTCCTGAACCTGTTCAGCAAACCAGTTATTACAAAACAGGATAAGTCCTTCTTTTGTTAGCGTTACAGCACCTCCTTGCATTTCTTCCACAAAAGTACGGTAGGGTGTTTCAGCCGATGAAAGCGAGTAAACCTGTTCTCCTTCTGCCCCTGAAATTACAATTGCATCTACTTCTCCGCTGCGGATTACCGAAAGCATTTCTTCTGCCTCGAACAGGCGGGAGCGTAATTCTTCGTTTTCAAAGTTGAGTTGTTCCTGTGTTTTTATCATTGTGGTTGTTTTCAAAACTGAAAAATTAAACTATCCTTTTCAAGTCCAATCCTTTAAGTACTTTCTCCTTGTCCGACATATCTCCAATAATTCGCCTGAAAGGAAGCGGCAGTTTTTTAATTAATGTTGGGGCTGCAATTATCTGTTCCTCTTTGGCCAGCGATGGATTTTGGTACAGGTCAACCACCTCCAGTTCATATTTCCCTTCCAAATATTCTTCACAAATCTTTTTCAGGTTCGACAGGGCCTGCACCGATCGGCTTGTTGCGCCGGTAATAAACAGGCGTAGCATATATTTATCCGGACCTTTATCAGCCACGGTCAGATCAAACTCTTTTGTGGCGTTTTTTATTTTTGTTTTTTTCTCTTTCATGATTATCTCATGTGAATATTTTATTTGTTTTCAGTTTACTGCAAGTAAATCCAGCCCGATAAGTACACGTTCCGTATCAGACAGATCGCCGATAATTTTACGGACCGGTACCGGCAGTTTCCGGATTAAAGTTGGCAGGGCAACAATCTGGAATTCGGCAGCCAATTGTGGATCTTCCATCAAATCGATTACCTCAATCGAATATTTGCCATTGAGTTGTTCTTCACAAATTCTTTTCAGATTGGTGAATGCTGTAATGGCTTTTGGTGTTTGTCCGGCTACATATAAACGGAGTACCCACATGTCATCGGTTGTTTTCGGTGGTTTTACTTCCTTCGTTTTTATGCCCGGGTTTTCTTTTTTAGCTTTCATCGATTTTATGTTTTTTTGGTTTATTGTTGGTTTTGATGATTTCATTGACATCTTTTCTGCTTTCCGCCATTTCTATTTTATCCTGTTCCAGTCGTTTTATCGAATCCTGTTCTGTTTCAATCATTTTTTTTGCTTCCGCTTCTTCCGAATCGAAATTGGCATACAACGAAATAATCTGGGCTTCCAGCGCTTTTCGTTTTCGTTCAATTTCACGTTTTTTCCGTTCAATATCATGTGTGCGTGTCAACACTTCTGCATTCTCAATCGCTTTTTGGGCGATACGCGCCGAACCGGTTAAAACACCGCTTGCACCCACATAAACATCGCGTAATTCAACGCCGCGATTGGTTAACATGAATTCGCGAATCTGGTTCGAATGCGCCATACCGCGCGATTTAATGATGTACATCCCCCGGTTTCGTTCGCCGCTTAATTCGATATCGCGCAGCGAAATCCATGTATCAATCAGCGATGATATTCCATTCTCGTTATTTGCCGTTCTGCCATCGGTTGAAGTTAAGCTGGTAAACATGGCCGTTATCAGGTTCGATTTCAGATAATCGACAATACGCATCAACATGGTTTTTACTTCGAAATCCTTGTCGCCGATAACAAACGTGTTGATGGGGTCGAGAATCACAATTTGAGGTTTAAAGTCGTTGACTGCCTTGTGGGTTGCAGCGAGGTGCATTTCCAAACCATAAAAGGTGGGGCGGGTTGCCTGAAACTGCAAAAGCCCTTTTTGTACCCAGGTTTCCAGGTTTATACCAATTGAAAGCATGTTCCTCATGAGCTGTTTTGGCGATTCCTCGAAACAGAAATAAAGGACCCGTTCACCCCGTTTGCAGGCCGCTTCGGCAAAATGAGCCGCAATGCTTGTTTTTCCTACTCCGGTAGTACCCGAAATAAGTACGGTGCTGCCTCTGAAAAAACCTTTTCCTTCCAGCATTTTATCGAGGGCAGGTATGCCACTCGAAACTCTTTCGTTCGACACAATATGTTGTAATCCAAGGGAAGTAACCGGTAATATCGAAAAACCATTTTCGTCGATCAGAAACGGATATTCGTTGGTGCCGTGTATCGAACCGCGGTATTTTACCACCCGCAGCCGGCGTGTCGAATTCTGCTCGGTTACGCGGTGGTCGAGCATAATCACACAATCCGAAACATATTCTTCCAATCCCTGGCGGGTTAATGTTTCGTCTCCCCGTTCGCCTGTGATAATGGCCGTGACTCCTTTTTCTTTGAGCCAGTGAAACAAACGCCGCAGTTCGGCGCGCAGTATCAGTTGGTTGGGCAGCCCGGAAAATAACGATTCGATGGTATCCAAAACAACGCGTTTTGCTCCAATCAAATCGATGGCATAATTCAGCCTGATAAATAATCCTTCAAGGTTGTATTCCCCTGTTTCTTCAATTTCGCTGCGTTCAACACGAACATGTTCAAGTATAATTTTTTTATGTTTGGCAAGGTTATCCAAATCAAAACCAAGCGAAGCCACATTTTTGATTAACTCAACATTTGTTTCTTCAAACGACATAAACACACCGGGTTCGTTAAACTGAGTTGCGCCACGTACCAGAAACTCCATTCCGAAAAGGGTTTTGCCACAACCTGCACCTCCGCATACAAGCGTTGGTCTGCCGGCAGGCAATCCTCCGTCGGTTATTTCATCAAATCCCTGAATTCCGGTTGGCGACTTGAGGAGTTTATTGCTGAGAAGTTTCTTTTCTGTTTTTTTCATTTGAAAAAAGTTACATTACCTACTGATAACCAGTTTGCTATTATCAGGTGCTTTGTTCCACCTGATTTTCATGTAAAAATTAAACGCGTGAAACTAAGGAATAGAATTGGGACAGATATTATATTATTTTCAGAAAAATTTACATAATTCACACATTTGGAAAGGTCAGAACGGATATCCAATCGCCACGTTTAAAATCAGGTTTTCATTTCTCCATTTGGAGCTGCCAGGATCAAATTTGTTCATCACCCACCTTTCGTTTTCGGGCAGCCATGGTTTTCGAAATGGCATTGCAAGATCGAACCGTAAAACAAAAAACGAAACGTCGATTCGAACACCGGCACCGGCGCCCACAGCAGTTTCATTCATAAAAGTGGAAAAAGAAAAAGGGGTTCCGATATTTGATGGATTCGATTTTATCAGCCACACATTTCCGGCGTCAACAAACAAAGCCCCTTTAAAAAAACGATAAATGGGAAAGCGGTATTCTGTATTCGCTTCCAGTTTTATATCGCCACCCAATTGCAGAAATCCAATTTCATCGGGCATCTGGTAAAAGGTGCCGGGGCCAACTGCATTAATATGAAAAGCACGGATACTGTTTGGTCCGCCACTGAAAAATTGCTTTGCATAGGGCATTACGGCAGAGTTTCCGTAAGGTTTGGAAACACCGGCAAAACCACGGATGATAAATTTGCTTTTATTCCTGAAATTATAATAAAAGCGGCCATCGACACTCGATGCTATGAATTGTGAATAAACAGAACCGGCAATCTGCGATGGATTTTGGGTTGATAGTTCTTCACCGGCTATTTTTTTTGCAAGCGACAAGGCATTTCCGGCAATCTCGCCTGTATATCGTAAATAATATTGAAATTTTTTGTCTGGTATCAACTGGTCGTTAAATGTAAAAGAATAGCTTCCTCCTGCAATAAACTGTTCCTCGTAGCTTTCTCTCAGGTATGGATTGGTGTTCAGCAAAGCTTCAAATTCAGGCGATTTATTCGAGAGCGAAGTGTAACTTACACTGATAGGATTTAATTCGTGTTCTTTTCTGATGTCCTGTTTCCATTTATAGCCATAAACAAACTCAAATGTTTTCATATCGAAATAGTTAACCCTTCGCAAATAGTTAAAGGCAACTATAAATCGTGTTTTCGGAATATACCTGCTCCAGGTTTTGATTTTGAAGGGTGCGATAAAACGCGGAAAATGCAGTTCAACCTGAGGATTTATGGAATACGAATAATAATTTTTTTCCGACCCGTTTCGTTGATATTCAAATGAGCCCGACATGTTAAGGTTCAGCAATTCGGCGCCTTTAAAAGAGTTCCTGTTCAGCAGGCTTAAATTCATTCGCGGACCGGTGAAATTGTTCGATTTCGATACAAATTCCAATTCTGTTCTGAATGTTCGTTTTGGCATTGGAGTCATTAAAATTGACACATCCAAATATCCGGCAGCTGTGGTATCGCTGTCGGAAAATTTAACGCGCACAAATTTGAAATTATCAAGCGAAATCAACCGGTTGAGCGTGATATTGTGGTTTTCGCGCGAAAAGATTTCGTTTTTCCGCAGGTAAACCGATCGTAATAATTCTTTTGGTTTGATCCACTTTCCCGATTCATCTTTTACAAACTCAACGTTTTCAAAGTGTATTGTATCTATTTTAATTGCTTCATCTTCAATGTTAAGCGAATAATTCTGGTCGATAAACACACGGTTGATGCGGTAAACCGTCACCGCCTTATCCGGAATACTGTCTTTTAAAGTCATTCTCAGGCTAATCGTGTGGTTTACATTCGATGTGTCGGCTTTAAAAAGCAGATAATCGGGGTCGAAATAAAAATATCCTTTGTTTTTGAGCAAGGCGTCAATGCGCATCCGCTCCATTTCAAGGGTTGCGAGGTTATATTCTTCACCGGGTTTAATCAGCGATTCATTGTTTTCTTTCAATATGGTGTTACTTAAACTGTCGTCGGAAATGGCAGTTGTAATATCGTTTATAATGTATGGCTGATGGATGAAACTTGTGTAAATAACCTTTGCCGTTTGCTTCTTTTCAACAATTTCGAAATTAGTAAAACTCTTAAAAATACCGATATTAAAAAGGCCTGCATCGATAAATTCTGCTGTAACGCCTGGTTTAATATCAGTTATCAGAACGGGCGCTTCCCCTCTTTTTTTAAGCCACTTCTTAAATTTTGTTTCAGGCGATTCGCCGGCTGCCATGTACATCCATAATTTTGGCCTCATTCCGAGAAATTTTTTATTTGGTTCCGGGCGAATGGCATTTTCCATGGTAGTTTTAATCAGTTTGCTGCTGATATTATTTGTCGATTCGAGTTTTGTTTCAGCCCCGGTATAAAGCTTTTCATCGTGAGGCAAATGCTTTGTACCGCTACAGGCGGCCAGCAGCAGAAAACTGAAAATCAGAAAATAATGATTTCGGATTGAGTGTTTCATTCTTTTTTCCCTTTTTCAATTTTTGTTCGCCTGAAGAAATTTGTCCATTTATCGAAATCGCGTATATAACTTATTCCGATGCCGGTTTCAACATACTGGCCGTCAATATCGCTTTCGTACTGGTTTTGTCTGAATCCTTTCAAACGGTAGCGGCCATCTTTGGTAAGTTTATATTCAAGCACAACATCGCTGGCAATGTCGCTGGCCGAATTTTGTTTTGCTTTCACTCCTTCAACTTCAACCGTGCCGCCAACCTGAACGCTTAACCTCTCGTTGAAAAGCTGTTTCTTTAAACCAATGTCAACCTGGGTTCTGCCTTCTGCTTCGCCTGTCTGATACTGGTTGTACGATTGAACATCGAAATTTAACTCAACACCCGGCAATACTTTCGACGACCACTGATTTAATTGCTGCGATAAAATTTTGCCCACCGTGGCACGCACAAAAGTTGACGTTCCGCCTCCGGCATCGGTTTGCAGCGGATTTTCCTGGATAAACCTGCCCAGAACCAGCAAGGCAAAAACCTGTTTGTTTAATGCCGACACATCTTCGTTTAATAATGTCAGTTTTTGATTTACAGCTCCATTCAAAATGCCTTTATCTTCGGGGCGCAGTTGTATTTCGAAGCCAATTTCGGGATGTAAAATATCGCCCTTTAATTTGAGAATGACTAAAAATGGATACCGTTGCTTGTAAGCATTCCTGTCGGTTTCTGTAAGGCCCACCATTTGGTCCGACATCAAATCGATTGGGGAAGCCCTCACCGAATAGGTTGCATCGATATCAACCTCAGCTTCCATCGGATCGCCACTCCATACAATGGTACTTCCGGTATTAATTTCGAATTTTCTTTTAATTATCGATTCGAGCGAAACCAGGTAACTGCCGTCGTTTAAATTGTAGGCGCCGGTGAGACTCATTTTCCCGCTTCGGTCCATGGTTAAACTCAACGCTGCTTCGCCTCTCACCACCAGCGAATCGGTTGAAGCGGGGTCCATCAATAACCGCAGTGTAGCCTGTTTGTCGATTTCAATCACCGAATAAACATCAAATCCGGTTAAGTTTGTTTTTTGTATTTGTTTGTTGTTTTCCCTGGTTAAAATGGGATGCAGTTTTTGCCTGTTCACAAATTCTATCACCCCTTCACCGCGGTTTGTTGTTAGCCTGTCTTCGGGGACGGCAAACGTAAAATTGGAACCTTTTTTCATTCTAATTGCCGCGTTGACAACCGGAAGCGCCATTGGCCCGGTTACATCTATTTTACTGTCAATAATCATTCGCCCGAAGAATTCTTTGTTGTCTTTTGCAGTGGTGTTGAACAGCAAAAAGTTGTTTGTGGAAACTGATAATGCAAAAACAAAATCTTTGAAATGGTTCATGTTTACAGCGCCATTTAATACAGCAGCATTTTGTGAAGCATCCAGAATGGTAAAATTGTTAAAATAGATTCCATCTTTTTTCAAAAGGAAGGTTTCATCTTTTAATTCGAGACGGTTATTTAATAATGCAGGTGTAATAAATGCATTTCTGAAAACCAGTTCGCCGGTTATTTCGGGTGAAGTGGAATTTCCTTCAACCAAAAAATTTCCGCCCAGATTTCCGGAGGCTTCTGTAATTGTGCCCATCGAAAACGCCTGAATTGTTTTCAACGAAAGCGATTGGATATCGGTTGTCAGGGAGATTGAATTGTCGCCGCCTTTGGCAATATAATAGCCTTTTATTGTCAGGTTATTTTCAGCGCCCGATAAATTCAAATCGATATTAAATCTTTCACGGGTAGGATTATCAGCTTTTACCGATAAATTTCCAACAGATACGCCGCTGACAAACAGGTCGGCAATATTGGCATCGGCAATTAAACCATACGAATTGTTAACCCGTTTCAGCAGCGCGTTTCCATTAACGGTTCCACTAACAAAACCTGTATCTTTTTCAACGATTTCCGACACATCTTCCAGTTTGAAATTCCTGATTTCAATGTTCAGATCATCGTTAAGCCGATCATTCACCGAAGAGATATTGACCTCGCTTCCGGTTTTTTGCATAAAAAGATGGTGGATTAAAAATCCCTGTTTTCCGAATGCAATGTAATTATCGGCTGCAATATCCCATTGTTTATTGGCCAGATAAAAGCCGGCAGGATCGAGCGCAAGCCTGAAGTTTTCGCCATCCTTCGTAATTTCAGTGCTAAAAAAAAGCTTCTTGTTTTTCTTTTCATCAACCGACGAAATGGTTGTATTTATTTTGTTATCAGCAAGTTTTCCATCGATTAAAAAATTCTCTATTTTAATTTGGGCATTTGAAATAGCACTGCTTGATATTTTAAAATTCAGTGCTCCCTGATTCGAATTCACATCAAATGCAAAGTCCTTGATTTCGGTGGTTCCATAAACGATTTTTTTCATTTTTGCATTGATTTTCAAATCGTTTTTTTCGCTGTCGAAATTTCCCTCGATAATTCCCGGCTCAAATTCTTTTAGTTGCGGCAATAGAACCTCGGAAAGCAGCGGATGGTTGTGAAGTTGAATCTCGAATTTGAAATCTGACGATCCTTCATTTTTCTCCAATGGTTTGTCATTTCCAAACGGGAAATACTGATGAATAAAATTGTTCAGCTGTGCTGAAATGTCGGCAGGTGAAATAGTTCCTGAATACTTTACACCAACCAGCGCGCTACTGAAATTGATTTCACTTTTCCGTGATTCATTAACCGAAGCAAACAGCAGTGAATCAAGCATGTATGTCTTTGCTCCCTGTGCGATAATCATATTAGTGATTGCGGCGCTGCCATTCAGCTTTTTTACAGTTCCACCCTTCAAATCTGCTGTTGCCAATAAAGCAATTCTTAAATCATTGTTTGTAAAATTGAGTTTCTGAAGATCGGCTCCCTGCACATTCAACCTGAATTTAATGCGTTCCTGGTTCGGGTTTAAACTCACCAGTCCGTCAAAATTGAAGACGGCATTTTCATCATCCAAATTCATTTTACCTTCGAACTCCTGTCCGCTGATATTCCCATTGATATTAAAGTTGTGATACGTGTATTTGTACAAATAAATCTGCGAAACCTCGGCCTTGATTTTTGCCGCGACAGTGTTTTTATCCAGTCCGTGCCCACTGGTTTCTGCAGTTAACGAAACAGGACCATACATCACCGTATCCTTTAACAGTTTACCCAAATCGAAATTTGTTGTTCTTACTTTTGCGGTGAAATTTTCACTATTATCTATGGTTGCAGAAAGTTGTGCATTACCAAAACTGCTGCCTGCGTTAATTGTAGTCTCGAAAGATTTCATTTCTCCTTTAAAAGAAATCTGCATGTTTATATTTTCAGGAAGAGCGATGTTTTCAGGAATCGAAGTTCCGGCCATCAATTCAATGTCTTTTTTTCCTGAGATAATTTTAAGGTTGGGGAAATCGTAAATTGCTGTCTTTACATCGGGCAATCCACGAATGTTGAAATCGGTTTCCACAACAGTATTTGTACCGGTTTTAATGTGCAGGTTTTTACCGGTCAGGTTATTCAGCGGGCCATTCACAGCGCCGGACGCGATTGTAATGCTGGCCCGGTTTTTAAAGAAGGGTTGTTTAATAAGTTCAGGATTGAAATACAACACATCAGTATTTTTGAGACTGACATTTCTCATCACAAGGTTCAGGTTACTGAATTGCATGGAATCGGTAAAATTTGCCAACGAAGAAAATTCGATATGAAAATCTGCATCAATGGAAGAGTGGGGGGTTTTGAGTTTTAGCTTGTCAGTAGTAATTGAATATTGATCCATACTGAAATCGGTTTCCAAATTGTTGACTACAAAGTAATTCTGATTGATTGTACTCAGCTTTCGAACCGAAATTTTTGTTAGTTCCGGCGAAAAGTAAAAATCGGTTGCATTAAATGTTAAATGAGCTAATTCGAGGTGTTGCCCGTCAAATTGGTTCGTTAATCCGGAACCATCTCCAATTTTGTAAACAAACATATTGTTTTCAAAATCAATGCGATTTGCCGAAACTTTCCAGTTGCTTTTACCTGAAGAAACCTGGCCTGCAACAATTTCAGGTTCAAAGGTGTGATACCGGATTTCGCTTTCTGACAAGTTGATGTAGTCGAATGTTATCTGTTCATTTTGTAAATCAATCAACCCTTTTTCCAGATTAATCCGGTCCAATCGTGTATTAACCGACATGTAGTTAAGCGAATCGGTATATCTTACAGTTGAATTGATGAGCTGAAGTTTCTGAGCAATTATGGTTGGCGAAATTTTTCCTGATCTTTCTTTTTGTGCGTTTGCAGGTTCATTTGTGTGAACAATTAGGTTGAGGCCTTCCACAACCAGTTCGTTAAACTGGTAAAGCGGTTTCTTAGGGGAAAATTCTTCCACACCAATTTCTGACTTTTGGATTGCCGCAAAAACGCTAATTCCTTCATACACATCGTTGTAAGTAAACCTGATGTTTTTAAGAAATACATCGTTGAGGCTAAAAGTCCATTTCGAAGGTTTTAATGTATCGGATTGGGTTTGTTGGGTTGAATCGGCAAATGAAGTAATCAGAAAATTGTAATTAAACAAAGGATCGGTTTTGGTGCTGTAAAGTTTAACCGTAGCGTCTTCGAGCGAAACCGAACTAATCGCAATTTCACTTGAAAATAAACCGTAAAGCGCTATATTGATTTTCACTGAACCGGCATATATTAAAGTGTCTTTTTTTTTGTCTTCCAGAAAAAGACCTTCAATAACCACTGTTTTTGGGAATTTGATGCTGATATTTTCTATTCCGACTTTTGTTTGTGTTTTTTTGCTGACAAAGGATGTTGCAGCATCAACTATCTTGTTTTGAACGGTAGGAATTTGAATAAGACCGGCAATGATTACGCTTAAAAGCATAAAAATAAGAACCACCCACAGGATGATTTTTATAGCTTTTACGATTTTGATTTGCACTTTATTCATATTCCTGAAACCCTGTAAAATTGAAGCATACAACGAGTGCAGTAATTCCAAATATAAGAAATAAAGGTAACCCGATGTACCCGGAAAACATTACATAACTATAAAATAGAGTTACATGATTCACACATTCTGTTAAAATGTGAAGCAAAATGCCAAAGTGTGTGAATTATAGCTGGGGTATTTTGAATAGATTACAAAAAAAGTCCCGCCATTGGCGGGACTTGATTCTGATTAATTATCATTTATCCTATGAAAGTTTAACATTCACAGCATTTAGTCCCTTTTTCCCTTCTTCCAAATCAAAAGTTACTGCATCATTCTCTCTGATACTTTCTTTAACTCCTGTTGAATGTACAAAATACTCTTTTGATGATTCTGTGTCTTTGATGAATCCAAAACCTTTGGCTTCATTGTAAAACTTTACTGTTCCTTTATTCATTTTTATTGAATTTTATTACTTACAAAGTTAAAATACCTTGTATAGGTTGCGTTACACAACTTTTTGTAAATATTACATCATTCACACATTTGCACTTTTTAACCGCACCCGGATAAATATTTTGACAATCTCGTTAACCAGCAACGGAACCAATCCTAAGGAAATCGCAATTAACCAACCGCCCAAATCAAGCATTTGTAAATGAAAAGCCCTTTGCATAAATGGGATACCAATTACAATTAACTGAAGCAGCACGCCCAGCACAATCGCTCCAACTAAGTATTTATTGGAGAAAATACCAATCTGAAAAATTGATTTTGAACTGTTTCTGACCGCAAGCGAGAAAAACAACTGACACGTTACAAGTACCATAAAAGCCATGGTACGGGCATATTCAACCGTATTTTCAGGAACTGTTTTGTCAAACGGACTGTAACCATGTTCATAATATCCGAACCAGAAAGCCGCGATTGTTAAAGCACCGATTAAAACCCCGCCAAGAATAAGTTGAATCCCTGCGCCACCAGCAAAGAAACTTTCTTTTGCGTTGCGTGGTTTTTCCTTCATCACATCCGGATTTCCGGGATCCATGCCCAGTGTAATTGCGGGGAAGGAATCGGTGATAAGGTTAATCCACAGCAATTGTGTGGCAATCAAAGGGGCTTCCAATCCAATCAGAAGAGTAACAAACATGGCGACCACTTCACCCAGATTGCAGGTAAGCAGAAAGATAACCGCCTTTTTGATGTTGCTGTAAATATTCCGGCCCTCTTCGATAGCAGAAACAATGGTAGCGAAGTTGTCGTCCATCAGAATCATATCAGAGGCTGCTTTTGCCACATCGGTACCGGTTATTCCCATTGCCACACCAATATCGGCGGCATTGAGCGAGGGTGCATCGTTTACCCCGTCGCCGGTCATCGACACAATATTCCCGTGCGACCTCAGCGCATGAACAATTTTCACTTTGTGCTCAGGTGAAACACGTGCAAATACGCGAAATGCAACAATCTTTGCGATGAGTTCTTCATTTGAAAAATCATCCAGCTCTTCGCCTGTAATTGCCTGTTCAATTTTTTCAGCCATTCCCAGTTCGTGGGCAATGGCGAAAGCTGTGTTTTTATGGTCACCGGTAATCATGATGGTTGTAATTCCAGCCAATTTTGCTTTTTGAATGGATTCTTTTACTTCGGGTCGGGGAGGGTCAATCATTCCGGCAAGTCCGAGTAAAATCAGGTCTTTCTCCATTTCAGCGCTTTCGATAACCGAGTTCACCGGTTTGTAAGCCACGCCAAGCGTTCGGAGTGCATTTCCCGACATTTTTTCGGCTGCGGCAAGATACTTTTTCCTGTGTTCATGGGTAATCGGAATTACTTTTCCTTTCTCCAAAACCTGTGTTGATATTTTGATGAGATTACCAATTGCACCCTTTGTATAAACAGTAAATTTTCCGCTCTCCTCGTTGAGTGTTGACATTAATTTCCGGTCGGAATCGAAAGAAAACTCACTGACACGAGTGGCGTCGGTAATCATTTTTTTCCGGTCAATTTCCAAATCATCACCCATTAAAAGCAAAGCAATTTCGGTTGGGTCGCCTGTTCCCTGGCCGTTTTCGTAAGTTGCATCGGAGCAGAGTATCATGGCTTTGGCAAGCAATTTTGCATCTTCGGTAGCGCTGTTTTTTGAATTACGTTCGACAACTATTTCACCTTCCAGGTTGAAGTAGGTTGTAACTGTCATTTTGTTTTGTGTAAGCGTACCCGTTTTATCCGAACAGATAATGTTGACGGAACCCAGTGTTTCAACTGCGGGTAATTTCTTGATAACCGCCTTTTTCTTCGACATGCCGGTAACACCAATGGAAAGTACCACAGCTACAATGGCTGCAAGCCCTTCGGGAATAGCCGCTACTGCCAGCGAAACCGATAAAATAAACATTTCGGCAATATCGCGGCCCTGAATTAGTGCAATAACGAAAATGATGACACAGATTCCGATGGCAAACATTCCAAGTGTTTTCCCCAACTTATCGAGCCTGATTTCCAAAGGGGTTTTCTCTTTTTTTTCTGTATTGATAAGATTGGCAATTTTACCAACTTCGGTATTCATGCCGGTTTCAATCACAACACCAACACCCCTTCCATGCGTTACAAGGGTTGACATAAAAGCAATATTTGTGCGGTCGCCCAGTGGAGTTTTGAGATCGCTGAGTACCTGTGATGCATCTTTATCGGAGGGAACGGACTCGCCGGTGAGCGCCGATTCCTCAATCTGAAGATTAGCCGACTCGATTAAACGAATATCGGCTGAGATGAAACGACCTGTATCGAGGATAAGAATATCGCCCGGAACAACATCCTGTGAATTTATCTCTTTTACCTCGCCATTCCGGCGGACAAGCGTTTTTGGAAACGACATTTTCTGAAGCGCTTCAATTGCCTTTCCTGCTTTTACTTCCTGAATCACGCCAAGAACGGCATTTGTAATTATTACAAGGATGATGATGGTGGCATCGATGTATTCACCCATAAAAAGGGTGATAATTACTGCTGCAAATAAAATGTAAATAAGCCACTCGCGGAGTTGGGCAACAAACAGTTGGAAAATGTTCTTTTTCTTTTTCGAAATCAACTGATTTGCGCCAAATTTTTCAAGCCTGATTTTTGCTTCTTCTTCTGAAAGGCCTGATGCTGAATCGACATTTATTTCTTTAAGAACATCTTCTGTTGATTTTGAAAACCACATTTTTTAAGTCGTAACAATTTCATTTCCCTGCAAATTTTATCAGTTCTTCATTAAATTTTCCCGTTTCCTCCAAAAACAAACTATGTCCACTTTCTTCAAAAGCAACGAGTTGGGAGCTTGCGATTCCGGCTTTCATTTGTTTTGCCAGATCAAATGAGCATATTTTATCTTTTTTGCCATGCAAAATCAATGTTGGCATTTTTATTTTCGCCATATCCTCTCTCAAATCGGTATCGCGCAACGCGACTAAACACTGGGCTGTTGCGTAAGAAGATGCACTTAATCCAATCCCGTTTAACCAGTTACCTATCCCATTATTTAAAGAAGTTGGGGTCGCAGAGAATATCTTAGCGAAATCAGATAAAAGCCTTGGCCTGTCGGTATTGTTTAATTTGATTAAGTCGTCAACAGAACTTTGGGTGAGGTTGTACGGAAAATCTTTGCGCTGAGTCCAAAGGGGTACTGCTGCACCTGCCAAAACCAATTTTGAAACATGAGCCCCGTTATAAACCGAAACATAGCGAACAGCAATTGCCCCACCCATCGAAAAGCCTGTCAATACTGCATCATTTATATCCAAAATATCCAAAACCCTTTTAATATCCAGTGCATGTACATCGTAATTATACTGTCCATAAGGTTTATCCGATTTTCCGAACCCTCTTAGTGTGATGCCAATTGTGCGGAATTTATTCTTTAACAATTCGTTGTACTGATATTCGTACATTTCATCGCTTAACGGCCATCCGTGTATCAGCACAATTGGCCTGCCTTCACCGCCATCCGAGATATGAAGTTTTACATTGGGTTCAACTTCAATATATTCAGCTCTTGTGGTACCTGTATTTACTATTTCAACTTTTGTTGTCATTTTTTATCCTGTAATTAATAACGATATATTGCTGCCAGCCCTTTTTCCGAAGGCATCTTATCGGTTGGAAGCACCATCAGCTGTCCACCCATCTTTATTACCAGTTCTCCCAAATCATCAAGCAGATCATCTACTTTCGGATTACTCAAATCTTTTTTTTGTGTATTTCCTGTCACCAGATTTGTTACCCTTACCGGAATAATCCTGTCGGCTTCAACAATCAGCGTATCAACCCGACCCTCAACAACTGCTACAGCTACTTCTTTGTAATCATCGCTTCCTTTGCCGTTTGCCTGTGCCTGTTCATACCTGTCAACCAATGTTTCAAGCTTCTGGTTATATTCGGGTTCCATTATTTCCCAGGCCATTTTTGCAAGAGTATCTGGTGAAACGGATGAAGGATTTATGGCAATTGCTTTTGATAACAACAATGGGTTTTTATTTACCTTTTGAAAAAGGCTGTGGTGTTCGGACAATGCAGCAAGTATAAGCGGCCAGCCTGTAGGTTTCGAATAGTGTTCGTGAATCGCGCCCGCGACCACACGGAAATAGCGCTCAGCGTCTTTTTCAGTTTCTTCTTTTTTACCACCATGACCGTGATGCATTGCCGAACTATCAACTCCAATGCCGCCATAAGAATCAACAGTCGTATGTTTTTCGGTCAATTCATCACCAAGCGCTTCTGTAATGGTTTTTGGAGTGTCTGCTGTGAGCTCAACCTCGAAAAGTGAGTGGCGGTTGCTTTCAAAAAGCCGGATATCATGAAGGGTTAAACCCAATACGTGGAAATGGTCGAGCGATTGCAGATATTGCCTGAGTGGTTTCGTATGGAAACTGTCGGCTACTATTGCCAGTTCTTCAACCGATTTATGTAATTTGACAACTTTAAAAATTCCATCTGAACTAAAAACAGCCAGTCCGTCCAACGTGTAATTCCATATATCATTGTTGTTAAGAAGCGCTTTTACTGGTTCAAGATATTTTTGAACTTCAACGGATGAATACTTTTGCATCAGTGATTCTTCCATTTGATGGACAAGATTTTTAAAAAGGATGATATCCTGAAGATTTTCAGGATGTTTTTGATGAGTAGGCATATACAGTGAAAGACAGGGCGCCTGATCTGCCGACAGGAGCTCCTGAATCAATTCCTTTGTTAGTAATTTCATATTATTTTATTTTTCAAAAACTTAATCAGATGTTCATTGAATTGGTCCGGATTTTCGAGATTGCTTAGATGACCTGCATTTTTGATGATAGACATCACTGAACCATTTATCGCTTTGTGCATAAACTGCGCAGTTTCAGGAGGTGTGATTTTATCTTCTTCACCAACCAGAATCAGGACAGGCACTTTTATTTTCCAAAGTTTGGTGCAGGTTTCCTTTCTCCTGGATAATGCAAGCAGTGTTTTGACAACCGATTTTTTGGTGGTGTTGACCATTATTTCCCTGACTTCAGCAATTACATCTTTCTTTGCAATAAAGGATTCCTGAGCAAAAAAATTCTTTAAACTATCGTCAGCAAACTTTTCAACTCCGTTTTTCAGAATACTTTCGATAGCTATCATCCTATTTCTCTTAGCCTCAGGCGAATCTGCTTTACAACTTGTATCACATAATATAAGTGCATCAAACCGGTACGGATGGTTATCAATTGCTTTTAATGCGATGTAACCACCCATGGATAAACCACATAGTGAGGTCTTTTTTATCTTAAGCGTATCCATCAGTGAAAGCAAATCTTCAACAAACAACTCTATGGAGAAATCATCAGTCCCCGAATCAGAGTCTCCATGTCCGCGGACATCGTAAGCTATCACACGAAAATTTTCATTGAACGCTTCCATCTGATTATCCCACATCTCTTTACTAAAGGGAAAGCCATGGATGAAAATGATTACGGGAGCATTATCCGGTCCTTCGTCGGTGTAGCTTATAGTGATATTGTTTGATGTAATTTTGATGTTTTTACCCGGGTTGCGCATGCTTTTTTAAATTTCAATTATTCCAAATCTCTCTTATGAAATGTATTGTTGAACTCTTCACGATTATAAAACCCTTCAACAGTATTCGAGTTGTGAATTGTGTTATCACCCCTGTAATGGCGAACTGTATTTAATTCGTACCCAAAATCAATCACATCTCCTTTTTTGAACCGTTTGGCTTTTGCAAAAGTAGAGCTGTCAATTTGCTGTGTGGTAACCAGTTTGTGATTCTCATCGATGCTTGACATGCCAATCGGAATAATCAAATGATTTTCACCTTCTCTGTTTAAAAATTCGTGTACCCCTTCGCTTACCGGGTTCTGATAAGTGTCAAAGCCGTCTTCAATTATCGATTCATCTACTTCAACGTCAAGGTAAACCACACGTTTAGCCATTTTATCTACAAGCAAGTGGTCCACTTTTCCAATGGTACGGTTATTTGCATCTTTAACATCCCATCCCCTTATATCGCTGTAACCTTCAGCCACTTTATAATCTGATAAATCCTCCAGATTAAAAAGGTTTTTAATTGTATCTGACATCATTTTAATTTTTAAATATTAACTAATTCATTTTGTGAAGCAGATCAGAAGCTACTGCAAAGTAGTTTATAATTGTATCTTTCTGTTTAATTGTAAGCACCTCGGGTTGAATTGCTGTGGATGCATTTTTTAATTCATCAACCTCTTCTGTCAACCAGGGATATCTTGCCAGTTGCATATGTTGCAGCGCTGTGGCACTGTTATCTGTGGCATTTCTGATGTTTTTAGCCAGAGAGGTTTCGAAAGGTTCGTTGTTAGCCAGTTCCACCGATTCTTTTAATATTTCCAAATCTGCCTGAATATTGTAATCAATTTCTTCAGCCATTGCATTAGTTGCGGAGGTTAATTTCAAAAATGCCTCTTTTGTATAATCATAATTAAAGTTCACATTGCTTGTATCCTTTTCAATAAAATCAACAAATGCTGCCACTGTGCTGTTATTTTCCTTCACACCTAAAAGATTCGTATCGTTTGTGCCTGAAATATAAACTTCTTCAGTAACCACTTCAGTTGTGTTGATAATGTCGTCATCACGAAACATCAGAAAATAAATAAGTATTGCAGCAATAAAAAATATTGCCACCAGCCATACCCAACTTTGTTTTTTCTTTTCAATTTTAATCTCTGTCATAATATTTATTTTTAAGTGAATATTGAAATGCAAAGTTGATGACCTTTAACCGGGTAAGTGTTACACAACTTTTATTAAAGTTTACATCAATCACACATTTCTAAAGGAGTGGTTATTTCGCGAACCGGCTTTTTAATTTTTCCCACCAAACCAAAGCGGGGCCATTGCCGGTTCTCTCTTTTTTGTTTTGCTCGCCAATAATCAATGCAATGGGTTTAAGTTGTTCGAATTCCTCGCAAACCACTTTTAACATGGCGGCAAAAGGCAAAAACAAAATCATTCCGGCCAGTCCCCAAACAGCAGCGCCAATAAACAGACTCAAAATGGCTGTTAAAGCATTAATTTGTAAACTTCCCCCCACAATTCGCGGCGTCAGAAAATTGTCGGAGACCAGCTGAACACCCCAGAATAAAATTGCCACTGCTACGGCTGTCCAGATTGAATCGTAGGATACGAAAGCATAAATGACCGGAATAACAGCCCCCATTGTGGTTCCAATGTATGGAATTATAGCGAGCGCTGCCCCTAGAAAACCAAAAAGAAAAGGATTGTCGATTCCAATAATCATCAGCCCGATGCTGTTGGCCAGCCCGATAACAATGGTGAGAAACAGCATTCCGAATAAATATTTTTGCCCAACCTGCTGAACCGATTTGAACATTTTTAAAACCCTTTCCCTGTTTTTTTCAGGAGAAAATGTCATAAACGCCATGGTTAATCCATCTCTGTAAATGAGGAAAAGAAAAGTGAAAACAGTTGTTGCAAGAAGTCCGGCCATGAATGCAGCAGTGTTGTTAACAGTTTTCCTGACCAAAAGGCCTGTCGAATCATTTAACCAGTCTTTCATCCGGTTGAATAGTTCATCTTTCCCCAAATTTTCAACAAAACTTACATGCCTATTGATAAATAATGTTACATCGGCAAATGCAAGAATAATTTTATCCTGAAAATGAGTAAATTCTTTCGATATGCTGATAATCTGAGTTGAAAAAAAGTAAATGGTACCTGCTATTATTAGAAATACAGAGAATATGGAAAGAAATGCAGCGAGTGTTTTGCCGATTTTCCATGACTCAAACTTTTTTGCCAGCGGATATAGTATGAACGAAATAAGTAAAGCAATACTTAGCGGTAAAAGTATAGGTTTTGCCAAAACCAATATTGCAAACATCGCAATTACTGTAGCGATTGCGTAAAACAGTTTTTGAAATGACAGGTTCATTTTATTAAATTTAGCTGCATTGTCCAAGAATAACCCAGATGACAATAAAAACCACAATCGTACCCAAACAGCCGCCACCTAATCTCTTGGCTCCATATCCTGATATTAAGCCTCTTATTAAATTGTTCATTTTACTTTTTATTTGCTGAATTATTTGAACTGTTATTATCCTTGTCAAAGGTCAGGAGATTTCAATGTAAGAATGTTACACAATTTCGATTTTGTGTTACATCATTCCCACTTTCGGGGGAAGAAAATAAAAACTAAAAAACTGGAAAACTGAAAAACTACCGCAAGAGGCACAGTTGGTCACATAGTAAATGAAGCATAGGGATTCAGAATAATTTTTAGAATTTACTGAAATTGTAGCAACCTGAATGGCTTAAAATCTACGTGTTATCTAATGTGTCCTAATGTGACTATTGAGTCTATTGTTTTTTCCTGATTCGATTAACCACCTTTACATCCCGAACAAATTGTATTTGTTGCTGTTGGATATTTATCAGGGCATTATAAATACTCTTTCATTTATTTAAAAATACTCAAAACCGGATATTATGAAAACATTTACAGAACAGGAAGTTACAATATTCCTGAAAGAAAATTTAAAGGACTGGACTTTTGAAAAGAATACCATTTTCAGGGATTTTAAGTTCAAAACCTTTGTTGAGGCATTCTCATTTATGACAGCTATTGCGCTTGAAGCCGAAAAAATGAACCATCACCCGGATTGGAGCAATTCGTACAATAAAGTGAATATCGTATTAACCAATCACGAAGCCGGCGGTGTAACTCAACCTGATTTAAAACTGGCTGAAATAATTGACCTTATCCATTCCCGAAAATGAAATCAGCACAAGTATTTAGCAAGTGTGAATGATGTAAGTTTTCCCTGAAATTCTGTAACACTCCATCAAACAAATTGAGGCATTTTTGACTTGAAATGAAACGAAAAATAGTTTTAAGGATTTTGATAGGGATTGTTGCTATCGCAATATTGGTGCTGCTTTTAACAAAAGTGGTTGTTGAGCCGTGGATAGGGAAAAAGATTCAGGCTTCGTTGAATGAAAATTCAGGTGCTTATCAGGTAGAAATTGAAAAAGTTCATGTTTCAGTCTTTCGTTCAGGAATTGAACTTGAAAACATTACCCTTCATTCGAAACAGGAAAATGATGGACAACCCGGTTTAACAGGAGAAATTGAGTCTGTTAAAATCAAAGGCATTCATCTCATGAAAGCTTTATTCAGAAAAGACTACCATGTCAGGGAAATAGATATTTTCAACAGCCGTATCACAGGGAAAGCCGCATTACAGAAGAAAGCAGGGCCAGCAAAGGTTTCGCCGGTAAATATTAGGATAGAAAACCTGTTTGTTGATAAGCTGTTTGTTAAAGTTAAAGACACATCAACTGCTCAATCTTATGTGGTAAATGATGGCGCTTTTAAAGTATTTGATATCAATATTGAGAAACAGGACACGTTTTCATCGGACATCATTCGTCAGTTCGATTTCGATGCGCCGGAATTCAAAACGGTTACGGCTGACAGTCTGTACACTTTTACAGTTTTGGGTTTAAACTATTCAGCTGCAACAAATACACTGATGGCTGACAGTTTTGTTGTTCAGCCAAATTATACAGAATATGGATTCACTGCACAAAATCAATTTCAAACGAATCGCATAGATGCTAATATTAGTGGATTATCTTTTCATAATTTTTCTGTTGCCGATTATATCAAATCGGGGAACATCACAAGTTCATATATTGAAATCGGGGAATTGGAAATGCAGGTTTTCAAGGATAAACGGAAAGAGTTCAGACACACTGAAAAACCAACATTTCAGGATATGATTTACAATTATCCCGCAGCGATGAACATTGACTCCATCGGTATTTTAAGCGGAAATATTGTTTATACCGAACATTCAGAAAAGGCCATCGAAAAGGGGAGTATCAGTTTTAACGAAATCGATGCCCGGATTTACAAAATTACCAATGACACAATTTACAAAACAGAAAAAGCCTATTTTGAGTTAAAAGCAAAAGCTTTGCTGATGGGCAAAGGCAAAATCAACCTTACGTTAAAAGCCAGAGTTTTCGACAACCAGAACACATTTGCAATGAATGGAACACTATCGGGAATGGAGGCTTTGGAATTGAACCCAATTTTGGAGAAAAGCGCATCTATAACTATTACTTCAGGGAGAATAAATACAATGAATTTCAGCTTTTCAGCAAACAACACGAAAGCAACCGGCAATATGAAACTGCTTTACGAAGGATTGAGTTTTGATATGATGGATAGACAAACCGGAGAAACCACCGCTTTAAAAGAGCAGGTAAAATCGTTGATTGCAAATATAATCGTGATTGAATCGAACCCGAGGCCGGGCGAGGAAGTGAGACCTGGAATTATCGAATATGAACGTGACCCCGAAAGATTTCTGTTTGGTTATTTTTTCAGATCCCTCTTGTCAGGGATGAAAACAAGTGTCACAAAAGCGAAAAGTCCAAAGAAATTAAAGAAATAGAAACCCACAAAAATGACTTTTAAATAAGTATTTTTGATTATTGCAAAGGGAGACAGTCGGTGTTTAAATCCTTTAAAAGTATTTGAAATGGGGAATAACTTAGCAAATAAATTAATCGAAGAAAAGCAATGCAGATTTCACGGGGGATTGTATCACAAAATTCAAGTGAATCTGACCTACAATTCGAACCGTATTGAAGGCAGCCGACTCACAGAGGAACAAACCCGCTATATTTTCGAAACCCGCACCATTGGTTTCAAAGACGAGGAAGCGGTTCCCGTGGATGATATTATCGAAACAACCAATCATTTTGTAGCATTCGATTATTTGCTTGATACGCTGCACCTGCCATTGTCTGCCGAAATTATCAAAGAGTTTCACCGGATACTGAAATCGGGTACTGCCGATGCGCTAAAACCGTGGTTTGCTCTTGGCAACTGGAAAAAATTACCCAACGAGGTTGGTGGCATCGAAACCACAAAACCCGAAAATGTAGCAAATAAAATAGAACAACTGAACGAATGGTATTTGAAAAGAGAAAACACCACTTTTGAAACCATTGTGGAATATCATTATCGTTTCGAAAAGATACACCCGTTTCAGGACGGGAATGGCCGTGTCGGGCGTTTAATAATGTTTCGTGAATGTTTGAAGCACGATGTCGTACCATTTATTATTGACGAAACACACAAACAGTTTTATTACCGTGGGTTAAAAGAATTTGAACGGGTGCCAGGTTATTTGACAGATACTTGCCGTTCGGCTCAGGACACTTTTCGGCAATGGATAAATTATTTCTATCCGGAAGGGTAGGGATTGAAAACAAGTTCAGTATTTTTTATTTTCCAACAGAATCTTTTTTGGCCGCCTTTTCCTTATCCTTGAAAAACCCGCGCAATAAAAAATTGTGTTGTGCTGCTTCAAGGTCTTCATCCAACTTTTGAGAACTGCTCTTCAGATTTTTAATCGTTTCTTTTAACCGTGCGCCCGATTCTTCATCATAAAGCAAAACGCCAATGGTGCTGTTCGGATTGCTGCTTGCCATTTTCAGATTCGAAACAATTGCTGTTGCCGAATCTGCAATTTGCTGAAGTTGCAATACAGTTGTTTTTACCGAGTTGAAAATCACTGTATCGGTTGTCAGTTCATTGGCCAGCGTACCTTTTTTATTCAGGTTCGAACTAAAAACTGCTAGTGAGCCAACCAACTGGTCTGCCTTCGCGGAAGCGCTTTGAAGCGATGCAGTTGCCGCATTAATGTTGGCATACACCGAACTGTCAGCAAGTAATTTGCCAATAGTTCCTTCACCGGCAGCCAGCGAATTACTGATGGTTTTGAAATCAGCCGTAATCGCTTTGATGTTTACATTGTTTTCCTGAAGCGTATTTATCATATCTTCGGAAGTAAAGGTTTTTTCCACTCCCAATGTATCACCTTCCTCTACTTGAGCAAAACTGTCAGTGCCACCATAAATCACAAGGATTTTATTCCCGATTAAACCATCGCTGCTCAATTTTATCATGGCATCTTTCCGGATATATTGCTGTGTTTTTTTATCGATTTTCAAATGTACTTCCACCTGCGACTTTCCGTGAAAATCAAGGCTGCTCACCGTCCCAATTTTGACTCCCGAGAACCAGACGTTGTTGCCTTTTTGCAATCCGCCCACATCGTCGAAATGCGAAACGATTTCCATTTTATTGGTAAATGTTTCGTGCAGGTTGCCAACCATCAGCGTTCCGGCAATCAGAAAGGCAAAGCCCAAAAACACAAAAAGTCCGACGATTACCGCGCGTTTATTTGGTGATTCTTTCATTTTTCATTGTATAAAATTGTAATTATAAAAACCTTTGATATGCTCTTCATCCGATTCAAAAACGTCCTCAAATTTGCCGTCTTTTATAAATTTGCCTCCAAACAGCATTGCTATCCGGTTACCCGTGTTTTTTGCACAGGTGAGGTCGTGAGTGATGATGACAGAACTTGTATTGTATTTTTGCTGAACTTCGTTGATAAGCTCAATGATTTCGGCACTTGTTATAGGATCGAGACCCGAAGTTGGTTCGTCGTACAACATGATTTCGGGTTTCAGGATTAAGGTGCGTGCAATGCCAATTCTTTTGCGTTGCCCGCCAGAAAGATCGGAGGGCATTTGATTGATTTTATCTTTTAAACCCACCGCGTCCAGAACTTCATTCACGGCATCGTCGATATCTTTTTTGCTTTGGTTTTTTACATTCATGGTTAACGGAAAAGCAAGGTTCTGATATACATTCATGCTGTCGTACAACGCACTGTTTTGAAACGAAAATCCAATCCGCAGCCGCAATGTATCCAGCTCAGCACGATCTAATTTATCGACCTGTTTTCCTAACACAAAAACATCACCTTTGTCGGGTTTTAGCAAACCCACAATTATTTTTATTAAAACCGATTTACCTGAGCCAGATTTGCCGAGAACAGCAACATTTTCGCCCTTAAAAAGATTAAAATCAATCCCTTTCAGCACTTTCAGATTGCCGAATGTTTTATGTAATCCCCTGATGGAAATCACCGGTTCTTCTTTCATAATCGTATGTTGTTGTGTTGTTTCCATTTCTTTAAAAATATCGAATCCAATTGGAAATCTGCACAAAAAACAGTTCCTCAACAAAAATCAGGAACATGGAAAGCACAACGGCCTGGTTTGCTGCTTTACCAACGCCGCGTGTCCCCTGCGTGGCGTTGTAACCTTTGTAACTCCCGACAATGCCAATAGTAAAACCATAAGCAATTGATTTGGCTACCGAAGCAAAAATGTCGAGGAAGCTGATGGATGAAAACGCATTTTGATAATAGGTGAGCAGGCTGCTGGTTTCCTGTGCGTGAACATTGATAAACGAGCCCAGCAATCCGAAGAAGCTGCAATACAACGCCAGCAAGGGAATTGTGATGGTAGTGGCCAAAACACGTGTAACCACAAGGTATTTAAACGGATTAATTGCTGAAACTTCCATTGCCTCAATCTGTTCGGTTACTTTCATCGAGCCAAGTTCGGCGCCTATGCCCGAACCCACTTTGCCGGCACAAATAAGCGCGGTAACCAAAGGTCCTAAAGCTCTTACAATGGCAATTCCAATTAACGACGGTAGCCACGATGTTGCCCCGAAATCTTCGAGTGAAGGGCGCGACTGTTTTGTAAAAACGATGCCAACAATAAAGCCAGTGAGGGTAATTAATGGCAGCGATTTCAAACCTATTTCGAAACACTGGTGAATTACTTCGCGCAGGTGAAAAGGCTTTTTGGAAACCTCCTTAAAAAATAGCGTTACAAATTTCCAGGCATTGTTAACTCCGGTAAAGTAATCGTCAATACCTTTTGAAAATATGTATTTTTTGGTTTTTGTTTTTTTCATTTCACCGATATGAATTGCAAACCTTAGGGCATTTAATACAGAACCAAAAGAATCGGTTCAATCGAATTAGAAAAATTATTCTTCGATTTTTGGATAATCCACATTGTATTTCTCCAGGAGCGAATTCAGTGATTCGTAGTATGACTTCAGATGATTAAGCGTTATTTCCGGATCGTTTTCTGAAGGAACAGTCACCGGCATTTCTTCCAGATATTTAGATAACTCCGGATGATGATCCTTAATCCTCATGGTAATTTTCAGAATCTTTGAATTCAAATCATTTTCAATTTGTTCATAATCTATATGCTTATCAGTCTTTTCCATGTTACATTTTTTCTGTTGTTATTGCTTTTTCAATTACTCCTAAATTTGCCAGTTGCTTTTTTACTGCGTCAATCATGGGAGGTGGGCCACAGATATAAAATTGCTGAGCGAAACCTGTAATATTGGCTTTAAGAAAGTCTTCATCGATTAAACCGTGTGCATATTCACCAGTTGCTTCGTCAGATAAAATATTGATGAAATTTTCGCCAAGTAATTTTCCAAATTCTGTTTTAAGTATGATGTCTTCTTTGGTTTTATTAGCAAAAATTAGCCTGTTTGCACCTGTTTCATTTTTCGATTGAAGATATCTGAAGATGCAAATAAACGGAGTAACACCTGCACCTCCGGCAATAAATACCCCTTCTCCTTTGTAAGCTATTACGCCAAAAACATCGTGCAAAATCAACTCATCATCCTTTTTTAGTTTCAAAAGTTCATTGGTTACACCTTTGTGCGATGGATAGGTTTTGATGGTAAATTCGAGAAAATCATTGATAGGCAGGGAAGTAAATGAGAAAGGTCTTTTTTCATCCTTCCAACCTGATTTGTTAATTGCAATTTCGGTGCCTGGCCCGGAGTGAAATTATACTTGGGAGGCTTTTCTGTAACAATTTGCAATACATCAGGAGTGATGTGCTTTATTGATTTGATTTTCACCAGATGTTTTTTCATGGGATAGATAATTTTTCAATTGAATCAACTTGCAGGACTATCAGTTTGATTGATTAAGTAATTCTCTATACCCATTTGTTTAATCTGCGCACGTTGTATTTCTGCCCAATCAACATGTCCTTCTTCCATTTTCAGAATTTTGGTCAACAGGTCGGCAGTGCCCTGGTCACCAACTTCGCGGGCAAGTTTGATTGCATTGTTGTAAGCGAGTATAGCATCAAGTTCGTCACCATTGTCGTTGCTAATTATTTCAAGCACTGTCTTGCCAATCTTTATCGGATTAAGTTTCGAAACGGTTGGTGCACCTTCAAAAAACAGGATGCGCTCAATGAGCCACTCGGCATGGTGCATTTCGTCCATCGCTTGCTTCCTGATTTCCATATGAAGTTTCCCGTAACCCCAGTTTTCGCACATTTCAGAATGCACCATATACTGGTTAATGGCAGTTAATTCATCTGCCAAAAGCGAATTCAATACTGTAAGTAATTCTTTATTGCCTTTCATTTTGTATGAGTTTTATGAATGAATAATGAAAGGACTAAGTTAGAAGCGGGCAGGATTTGAAGTTTTACAGAATTATTGGAAATATTTATATCATTCACACATTTGCTAAAAGCATTTTTACACCGCAACAAAGTCGCCTCTGAAGTAAACGGCATACAACGTGGTCCCCTTGCCGGAACATCACCTGATGGATAAAAACAGGCATAGGTGTCGTTCATTTAAACGATGGTCAGACTTGCCTTATAAGTTGATTTCATCCTGATACCTGGTTTATATACTTTGAATAAGATATGTTATCAGGAAAACTCCAACTATAAGTAATGATAAAGTAAGAATTATACCAAGTATCGATGATGTATGGAATGTATCAGTGTCTATTTGTCTTTCAACTTTTTTATATCTTACAAATGCGAGCAATACAAGTAACATGCCCATACCAACAAGGAATATTCCAATGAAAGCTGGGTATCCTTTTGAAGGAGGAACATACTTCCGGTTGTTGATGTTTTCAGAATAATTGACATTTGTTTCAAGAACAAGGCAAATTTTTCCACAACAAATCCAAATGCCATTATCCCAATGCTTGTTCTGATCCAGGCAAGAAATGTCCGTTCATTTGCCATGTGAACGCGGCGGTTACCAACTTTTGCTGATTCCTTATCTTCAATTGTTTCTGGCATCGTTCTAACACTGTATTCAGTTTAAAGCCGTTTCATACCTTTTGGCTACTTCTTCCCAGTTTACAACATTCCAGAATGCATCAATATAATCTGGCCTTTTGTTCTGATATTTCAAATAATAAGCATGTTCCCAAACATCCATTACAAGCAGCGGTGTTCCCTTTTTTTCAGCCAAATTCATCAATGGATTATCCTGATTTGGCGTTGAACTGATAAAAAGTTTGCCTTTATCATCCAAACTGAGCCATGCCCAACCACTGCCAAACCTGGTTTTTCCGGCCTCCGAAAATTGCTTTTTAAACTCATCAAAAGAGGTAAACGATTTTATGATGGCATCTGATAATTTTCCGGTAGGTGAGCCACCTCCAGAAGCTTTCATGCCTTCCCAATAAAAGGTGTGGTTGAAATAACCGCCACCGTTATTTCTGACTGCCACAGGAAAGTTGCTGATATTCCTTAAAATATCCATTATATCCATTGATTCTATTTCCGTGCCCTTAATTGCAGCCATAAAATTGTCGTAATAGGCTTTATGGTGTTTGCCATAATGGATTTCCAGCGTAAGCTTATCAATAAAAGGTTCAAGGGCATCATAAGAATAGGGTAGCGCCTTAAATTCGAATGTGTTTATTGTTTTCATGGTAGATTGAATTTTTGTGGTTTTATTTGATTCTTGATTTTTCTGGGTTTCGGGAGATCGCGCATTTGTAGTGCACTGAAATCCAAAAATCCCTGATAGGATTATTCCTGCAAGAAAATTTAGCTTTCTCATGGTTTGTCCTCCGGAAATTGTTCTTTGAAATTAAATTGAAGCATCGACTTATTTTTTATAATACGCGCATAAATGCAACCAAACTTGCCTTTTCCTGGGCTGTCAGTCGTAATTCCTGAACGAGGTTGAAGTATTCAACAACATCTTCCAACGTAAAACATCTGCCGTCGTGCAAATAGGGAGGCGAGTCTTTGATACCTCTCAACGTGAAAGTTTTAATCATACCGTCATGCGCCATCATCATGCCATTGGCCATTTCCTGTTTATAAAAACGCTCAGCCTTTAAATTGTGCATGTTATTATCGGTGTAGTAGGGGGCAGGATGACATTCAACACATCGTCCCATTCCATTGAAAACTGCTTCTCCCTGCAATTCTGCCGGAGTTGCTTTGGTTTTATCCAACGTGCCATAAATATTGAGTTTAGGTGCTGGCGGAAAATCTAAAATTGCCATGAATTCGGCCATAAAATGAACTTGCGATCCACGATCAAGAATGTTCACTCCCTTTTTTGCAGCCATTACATGGTCGCCATCGAAGTAGGCTGCCCGCTGTTCGAATTCGGTGAAATCTTCAACAGATTTAAGTCCCCGCTGCGAACCGAAGAGCTGTTGAATACTCACTCCCCGCAAGGATGGAGTTTCTATGCGGTGTCTGAATTCCTGCGGCCTAATATCGCCAACCAGGTGGTTTGCCCCGTTGGTGTGTCCGTTTACATGACAATCGAAACAGGTAACACCAAGACTGGGCCGGTCAGTCCGCCGGTCTTCGGTAGCATTAAACTGTTGCTGCGGGAACTGGGTAACCAGCAATCGTAATCCTTCAAGTTGTTTTGGATTTAAAAGTCCGTTAAAAATTTCGTAGTAATTATCGATGGTAATTAGCCGGCCTTTCGATACATCACCCAAATCGGGGCGGGTTGTCAGATAAATTGGAGGTGCCTGATCGGGCAGAATATGCTCCGGAAGATCAAACTCCAGATCGAAACGAACAAGCCTTGGAAGCGAATCAGTAATCATTAGCGGGAAAAGCATTCCACCCTCGGCATGGTCGGCAAAGGGCAGAGGTTTGTACGGAAAAATGTCCTTCGCTTTAATTTCCTCCGGAGTTAACTTATCCAGATTGGCCCAGTTTATACCCTGAAGTTTAGCGGTAGGCCCCAGTGGTATGGGTTTTCCTCCCGACATGACAACATCCGGAGATGTTTTTTCTGAAAGATCGTACCGGGCAGTCAGCAGCTCATTGTGTTCTTTGGCACGCTCAGCTTTTACCTTCATCCTGTCAGCTTTAATCTGATCAAAGGTTACATCCTGGTTGACCGGCCCGTAAGAAGAAACAACTTTCGCTTTCTGAGCGAAAGCAACATTGGCGTTGATGATTAAAATCAATGAAAGGCAAAAATAAATTAGCTTTCTTTTGAACTGTTTCATTTTCTAGTCCTACATTTTAAGCGTAAAAAGTTTATAATTTGTTGTTTAACCAGTTTTTGCGGTATTATCATTTTCTTCAAACTGATGAATGTTATTATCAGCCTTACTGACTATCAATCTGACTGACCAGATAATTCTCCAGACCCATTTGCTCAATTTGTGCACGTTGTATTTCAGCCCAATCGACATGGCCTTCCTCTTCTTTAAGAATTTTGGTTAAAAGGTCAACAGTACCTTGGTCTCCAACTTGTCGGGCAAGTATGATTGCCTCGTTGTATTCACTGACAACTTTGAGTTCAGTTTCGTTGTCACTACTGATCATTTCTGAAACAGTTTTACCAATCTTCATCGGATTAAGTTTGGATACCGTTGGCGAACCGTCAAAGAAAAAGACTCGTTCAATCAACCACTCAGCATGATGCATTTCATCCATTGCCTGTTTCCGTATTGCTTTGTGAAGTTTACCGTAACCCCAGTTTGCACACATTTCAGATTGTACCATGTACTGGTTGATAACGGTAAGTTCATCTGCCAATAACGAATTCAGGACTGTTAGTAATTCTGTATTGCCTTTCATTTTTATAAAGTATTGATTATGAATTTAGTGCGAACTAATTTAGAAGATTATGACACTACAAGTGTTACATAACTTTTTTGAAAATTTACATGATTCTCACATTTGCATTAATTGCTTCAAAGCTGAGTTATGGCATTACCGGTTATTATTCTGTTCTTTGTTTTGAAGATGGGTTTTAGCTTCGGCGGGTGTACCCAGAAGAATGGCAATCCATAGGGTTTTCTCGTTCTGTTCCATGATTATTTTAATCGTCAGTGTGAAAGGAATGGACAGAAACATTCCAACCGGTCCCAGAATAAAACCCCAGAAGATGAGAGAAAGTATTACAACTAATGCCGACAAGTCTAATCCTTTCCCCATGAGTTTAGGTTCAATAAAGTTGCCAAGAACATTGTGGATAACCAGAAACGAACCTAAAGTCCAGAGTGCACCGCCTAAACCGAGTTGCACAAGTGCAAAGAAAAATGTTGGAATTGTTGCGATAATTGAACCGATATTCGGAATATAATTCATCAGCCCTGCTAATAACGCCCACAAAAGCGGATAATCAACACCAATGATTAACAGTGAGATATAAATACAAATCCCGGTTGCCAGGCATATCAATGATTTTATGGCAAGATAGTGACGGATATTTTTCAGAATGGTGGAGAAATACAAAATTGAATGATACGACCCAGTTGTAATTGCTTTTGCTTTTATAAAAAAACTGCCAAATTCCATGAGAATAAATAAAATAATGAGTACGATGAGGAAAGAGTTCCCCAGTATGTTTATCAGTACCTTTACTCCATTTGATGTAAATGCCTGAATTCTTTCAGGTTGAATAAGTTTTGTTATTTGATCTTCAGGGATATTAAAACCATTTTCGTTTAAAAACTGAATGGTTGAATTGCTGATAGTTGTAATGGTTGATTCGTATTTCGAAACATTGCTCAGGAAGAAGGATAATGTTCCTCCTATAAGTGAAGTAAATCCGAAAAAAATCAAAATCAAACCCAGAATTACAATAATAATTGCAATCCATTTAGGTATCCTTTTTCTCTCAAGCCATGTAATAGGTTGAATACAAATAATGCTGATGAAAAGCGCAAGCAGGATGGGAGCGATGATTGCTTTTGCATAAATCACCCCTGCAAAAATGATAACTAAAGCAGCAAGCTTTAAAAGAGGAGAACCTTCTATTGAACGTATGCTTTGCATAATTAAGCCATTTGCCTTTTCTTTTCAGACAAATTATTATCTCGTTCCAACACCCTTACTTTCGCGAGTCGCTGATTGGATGGAATGCTGGTGGGACAATCAGCATTCAGAAAAGTCATGACTTTCTTTTTCGATAATGCATATCCTTTGACCTGACCACCGAGGCACCTGACATATAAATCCTCCTCCTCAACTTCAGTACAAGGGGCAGATGGTTTGGTAATTACGGCTGCACAAACGCCGGGTATTTTATTCACTTCAGCACATGTGATGATCCCGTTTATCCAAAGTAACTGGTTCAGCTTGTTGTTTCCATCAGCAACTGTTTTTGTCAGTGGAACAACGAAATCAGGATAATTCTCACCTGCAATCAACTCGTAATCGCCAATATCATCCAACTCGTAACCAAGTACATAAAGTGCCTCAATCAGTTTCCTTTTCAACTCAAACCATCCAAAATCGGTGGCAATGCCAATGCGCATCATTAATCTGGTTCCATCAGCGCTTAAACTGTTTATGTTATTCAGTGTTTCCATTTTGTATTTCGTAATTATGATTTGGATTCCACTTGGGCAATTCTTCTGATTTCCTGAGCAATCTCTTCTGGTGAAAGAACGAAATCGATACATCCGCTATCTATTGCACTCTCCGGCATATCAGGTTGCCCGGCAGTTTCCGGCTTTTGCGCAATGGTAATTCCTCCTGCAACTTTTATGTCGCTGAGTGCTGCAGCGCCGTCACCATCATAGCCTGATACAATGACGGCGATAAGTTTACCTTTCCAGTTTTTTGACATTGAACGCATAAAAACAGTAATCACATCAGGCCACCCCCATGGTTTTGATATTGGTTTCAGCCGGAACTCTCCATTCAGAATGTGCAAATCACGTTTTTCAGGGATGATGAAAACATGGTTGGGCTTGATGTCTAATTTTTCTGTTATCAATTCAACCGGCATCTTTGTGTATTTTGGAAGAATTTCATGCAAAAAAGTTGCTACCTCTCTCAGGTGGTTAACGATGACGATAGCAATACCCATATCAGCCGTTAAATTTTTCAGCAACCTGATGTAAGCATCAAGCCCACCGGCTGATCCGCCCACACAAACCACGGGGAAGTTTTTAGCAACAATCTTAGTTTTCATGTAGGTAAAATGTTATTTTCTCCCTGATCCTCTTCCAGATCAAGATGGTCGTCTCCACCTAAACTGTAGTAATTGTTCTCTTCATCTTCGCTTCCAATATCTTCCTGATGGTCATCAAGCTCAGCTCCCGGAATATCGAGGTCCTTTTCACTTTGCTCATCATCTGAATCTTTCCTTCTTGATGTATTTGTGCTGTTCTGATTTTTTGTTTTAGAAATATCTTCAGGATTTATCTCCTCTTCTTCCAAAAAATTTCTGTAAATATCTTCGTTTTCAGGATAAACCGGATATCCCGGAAGACCATTCTCCTCTTTGTTTTCTGTCTGATTATCAGACATATTTAATTCATTTTTTTGTGCTTTCATCCTTTTTATATGAATTTTAAAATATCTAAGTTATGGCTCAGAGAACAGGAAATTGTTACAGAATTTTTGAAAGAAATTACATCATTCACACATTTTTGAATGATTCACGGGTTGCACTATTTTAAGAAAAACAGGTGCTTAGTCGGATTTACTGTTTTTTGATAAACTGTTTTTCTGCTCCTGAAGCAAACTGATGATTTTGTCCAATTTATCCACTTCAATTGACTTCAACAGGATTGCCAAAGCTTCTATTTCCTGTTTTGCATCTTTATTCGTTTTGTAATCCTGCTCAGCATGTGTTCTGTCGCGCTCGTTTTGCCTGTTTTGAGACATCATAATTATTGGCGCAGCATAGGCTGCCTGGGTAGAGAAAAGAAGATTGAGCAAAATGAAAGGATAAACATCCCAATGAAACACAAATCCTGCAAGATTTAATCCCATCCATATAACAACTAAAACTGTTTGCAGAATGATGAACCTCCATGAACCCATCCCTTTTGCTACAGCGTCAGCTAAACGACCACCAAAACTTAATGTTGCATGATGTTTTTCATGCCAGGTTTTTTGAGTTCCCATTTTTATTTATTTTAATGTCAGAACTATTTCATTTATTTTCACCAAATTCTTCAGATCGATGTATTTTATTGTGACTGATATGATTATTTCATTTCCATTTCGTTATTGTATTCACCCTGTCGCGCAGCACGGTTGCACACTGCCCGGTGATACAAAGCTTTCTGTGCTTCAGGCACATTCTTTTCATTTCCATGCCAGATATCCATTGCCGGCTGCTGAATAGCCCTGCCAAATGAAAATGATAATTCCCATGGAAGTTTGTTTTTAAACCTTACATTCATTGCATTCAGACGAGCCGAAGCCAACTCAGGAGATTGGCCTCCTGACAGAAACGCAATGCCCGGAACTGCTGCCGGAACTGCACGTAACAGACATTTGACTGTTGCATCAGCAATTTCATCAATCGAGTCTTGTTTTTTACAAGCCAATCCCGGTACGATCATGTTTGGTTTTAGAATCATGCCTTCGGGCACAACTCCTTGTTTGTAAAGTTGATTGAAAACCGTATGCAGTACTTGTTCGGTCACTTCAAAACAACGTTCCATCGTATGATCACCATCCATAAGCACTTCCGGTTCCACAATCGGTACAATCCCTGCTTCCTGACACAAAGCAGCATAACGGGCCAATGTATGTGCATTTGCTTCAATACATGTCTGTGTTGGAATATCTTTGCCAATAGTAATTACAGCCCGCCATTTGGCAAAGCGGAGTCCCATTTTAGCATATTCATTGAGTCGGTTGCGCAAATTATCCAATCCTTCGGTAATTTTTTCTTCGGGATGCCCTGCCAAAGCTACAGTACCACCATCAACTTTTATCCCGGGAATAATTCCGTTGTTGGTCAAAACATTGATAAACGAACTTCCATCTTTCAACTGTTGATGAACTGTTTCGTCAAACAAAATGGCTCCACTTATACTTTCATTCAATCCGGGGGTTGAGACAATCATTTCTCGATAGTCACGCCTGAGTTCCGGTGTCTGCGGAATTCCTAATTTTGCAAATCGTTTGTTACAGGTTGGATTACTTTCATCCATGGCAAGTATGCCTTTGTGGTTGGCAACCAATGAATTTGTTGTTTTTATTAATTCTTGTATTTCCATCTTATCTGATACTTAAATTATGAATATTTAAAGAGCCTGCCATATTCAAAGTTGAACTACAATTGTCAACGAGGTGCAAAAGCGAAGCCAACACTTATTATATAATACATAATACCAACAAACATTAAAAACAAGAAAATCCAAAAAATCCAGGAATGATGTATCTGCTTCCAGCGTCGTCTGTGGCTGTGTTCAGGCAGTATGTAATCCTGCGTTTCCTTATTCTGCTGATTGTGTTCGTTTTTACTCATGATAATCTATCCTGTTTTTATTTCAATTTTCAGTAATACTGATATCGTATTGTTACACTTTTCCCTTTTCCAGCGCTGCAACTTTATTCAAACGGCGGATGTATTTTTCTTCTGCTTTGAAACCGGCTTTAAGAAAAGCTTGCACCAATTCCCATGCGAGGGCAGAGCCGGTAATTCCGCCACCCAGGCACATTATATTCATGTCATCATCTTCAACTCCCTGATGTGCAGAGAAGGAATCGGTGATTAACGCAGCCCTGACTCCGTGAACTTTGTTGGCCGCAATACAAGCGCCAACGCCACTGCCACAAATGGCAAGGCCGTGGGTAACTTCGCCCATTGAAACAGCTTTAGCCAGCGGCACCACATAATCGGGATAATCGTCTCCATCTTTCAATTCAAAAGCACCGAAGTCGGTAACCACATAACCGGCAAAAGTAAGTGCCGCAACGAGTTGAACTTTTAATTCAAACCCGCCGTGATCGGCAGCAATACCAATGCGCATGGTTTCTCTCCTGTTCTCTGTGTTTCCTTTTTTTAGGTAATTTTCTGATTCCATTTCCAGTTAAGAATTTCAGGCATATCCTGCCCGTTTTTTTCGATGTACTTTTTGTGACTTACAAGTTTATTCTTCATCAATGTCTTTAGTTTAATGCCTTTGGATCCCGGTTCCGGCAAACGGTTTATCACATCCTCAACCAGATGAAACCTGTCAATATCATTTAAAACCGTCATGTCGAAGTACGTTGTAATGGTGCCTTCTTCCTTATATCCGCGAACATGGATGTTTTCGTGGTTGGTGCGTTTGTAAGTCATACGGTGCACCAGCCAGGGATAGCCGTGGAATGCGAATACAACGGGTTTGTCGGTGGTGAATAAGGCATCGAAATCACGATCAGTCAAGCCGTGCGGATGTTCAGTGTCCGGTTGCAGTTTCATCAAATCAACCACATTCACAACGCGTATTTTCAACTCCGGTAAATGCTCCCGAAGGATTGAAACTGCGGCAAGGGTTTCGAGGGTTGGCACATCACCGCAACAGGCCATCACTACATCAGGTTCTGTTCCCTGGTCGTTGCTGGCCCATTCCCAAACGCCAATTCCCCGGGTGCAATGTTCAATTGCTGCGTCCATGGTCAACCATTGAGGCGCCTGGTATTTTCCTGCAATCACCACATTCACGTAATTCCTGCTCCTTAAACAGTGATCCCAGACCGACAGTAAACAGTTGGCATCGGGTGGGAGATAGACCCGCACCACTGACGCTTTTTTGTTCACCACATGATCGATAAAACCAGGATCCTGATGGGTAAAACCATTGTGGGCCTGTTGCCACACATGCGATGCAAGCAGGTAATTCAATGAAGCGATTTCCTTTCTCCAGGGCAATTCAGCGCTAACTTTCAGCCACTTGGCATGTTGGTTAAACATCGAATCGATAATATGTATGAAGGCTTCGTAACAGTTAAACAACCCATGCCTTCCAGTGAGGAGATATCCTTCTAGCCATCCTTCGCACTGGTGTTCGCTCAGTACTTCCATCACCCGTCCATCCGTTGCCAGAAACTCATCGGTCTTTTTAATTTTGGTAACCCATTGCCGGTTGGTGACTTCAAAAACAGTGTTTAGCCGGTTCGAAAGTGTTTCGTCGGGTCCAAAAATCCTGAAATTTCTCTGTTTTTCATTTAGCGTAATCACCTCGCGGAGAAATTCCCCAAGCTCATGTGCGTCGGCAGCTTGCACCGATCCGGGTGAAGGAATCTTAACTTCGTATTTTCGAAAATCCGGCATATTCAAATCATGTAACAGCAAACCTCCGTTTGCGTGTGGATTTGCTCCCATCCGCCGGTTGCCTTCGGGTGCGAGTTCTGCCAGTTCAGGTAAAAGAGTGCCTTTTTCGTCAAATAGTTCCTCTGGTTTGTAGCTTTTCATCCATTCTTCAAGGAGCTGCAAGTGGTCAGGATGTTCGGCATCAATCTGTATCGGTATTTGGTGAGAACGAAAAGTACCCTCATTTTTTACACCGTCAACTTCTTTTGGTCCTGTCCAGCCTTTGGGTGACCGAAGCACAATCATTGGCCAGCGTGGCCGGTCAGTGTCATTTTTTTCGCGGGCATGGTTTTGGATTTGCCTGATTTCGACAATGGCCTTTTCCAGAACCTTAGCCATAAGTTTATGCATCTTAACCGGTTCATCGCCTTCAACAAAATGAGGTTCCCATCCATAGCCATGAAACAGTTGTTTCAGTTCCTTTTTTGAGATGCGTGCAAGTACAGCAGGATTGGCAATTTTGTATCCGTTGAGGTGCAGAATTGGCAAAACGGCACCATCGGTAATCGGGTTCAAAAATTTATTCGAATGCCAGGCAGTTGCCAGCGGACCGGTTTCTGCTTCGCCATCGCCAACTACGCACGCAACAATCAGTTCGGGATTGTCGAATGCGGCGCCAAATGCATGACTTAGTGAATATCCAAGTTCGCCGCCTTCATGGATCGATCCCAGACATTCAGGCGAAACATGGCTCGGAATTCCTCCGGGAAAAGAGAACTGGGTAAACAGTTTTTTCAATCCATCTTCATCCTGTGTAATGTTTGGATAAACTTCGCTGTATGTACCTTCAAGGTATGTATTTCCTACAAGTGCAGGGCCGCCATGGCCAGGACCGGAAATGTAAATCATGTCCAGATCGTACTTTTTTATGACACGGTTGAGGTGTACATAAATAAAGTTCTGCCCGGGAGTGGTTCCCCAATGCCCAAGCAGCATCGACTTTACATGCGACAATTGGAGTGGTGCGCGAAGCAAAGGATTGTCGCGGAGATAAAGTTGCCCGACTGACAGATAGTTTGCAGCACGCCAATAAGCGTTCATCTTACACAGAAGTTGCTTTGAAAGCGGCTTATTCTTAATTCTTTTCTTTTTTACTTTGTCAACCTTTTTCTTTTCAGAATCTATTTTTGTTTTCATGTGTGTAGATCATTTGTTATCAGTAAGAATTTGTCTTTCTGTCGGATCCTGTTTCCAATAAACATCGCGATTGTAATACCGGTGCAACTGGTTTTCATAATCACGGGTCAGCAGGTTTTCTTCTGAATATTCAGGTGATTGCATAATGCTTTCGCGTGAAAGATTTACAAATACTTTCAAATCGTCCCAGCTTACATGGTCAATCCATTTTGGTGAAACCAATACCTTTTTTCCGGCCCACCAACTTGCAGTATTGATGATTAGATAACGAATTGTCCATGTTTCGTCGTCAATAATAAAATCGTCAACATGGCCTAATTCTCCGTCAGTGGCCTCTATTTTCTGGCCGGTTACAAAATTGGAACTGCGCAGATTGGGATCCCACTTTTTTTTGTTTTGGGCGGTCACTTTCCTTTCTCTGTTGTCGTGAACAATAAAGGGATAATCTCCCCAAATATCGGAGCCGTTCCAATAAGAGGGCCATTCATAATAACCATGATAGTCCACCTCGAACTGTTTTGATACGGGCTTGTCGCTATCAAGAGACGGACTGTTTTCTATCTGTTTTTTTGTCAGATTAATTCCAATTAGTTCATCTTCTTTATTTACTGAAATCAATGCAAGCGGTGAAATCAGCACTTGCCGGCCTGTAAGCCAGTTGCCGGTATCGGCAACCAGATAGCGAATAGTCCAGTGTTTGTCGTCGAAGTAGAATTCCTTCACTTTTCCAATTTCACCATCTTTGCTGTCTAATTTGTACCCTTTTAGTGTTTTTGCTTTAATCAACATAACTGTTTTCCTTTCATTAATTAATAATTATTGTTTTTCTGACTTTTTTGCCAATGCTTCCATCAACTTATCAAAAGGTTCGTTGAACTTTACGATACCTTCATCTTCAAGCTGTTGAGTGATATTATCAATATCAATTCCAAGTTCAGGAAGGCTGTCCAATACCTGGTTAGCCTTTTTTATATCTTGTTCGATTCGTGATTTTGGGTCTCCGTGATCACGGTAAGCATCGATGGTTTGAGGTGGAACTGTATCTACAGTGTTCGGCCCGATAAGAGCCTCAATGTATTTTATATCGCTGTATTTTGGGTTCTTGTTACTTGTACTGGCCCAAAGTAAACGTTGAACACGCGCACCTTTTTCTTCGAGTTTTTTAAACCGGGCGCTGCCAAAAACTTTTTTATAAATCTGATAAGCAGCCCGTGCGCTCGAAATTGCAACTTCTCCCAGAGCCATCTTCGCCATTTCTTTTTTTTCGTTATCTGATGCTATGATTTTTTCAAGTAAAGGATCAATCAGCGTATCAATCCTGCTTAAAAAGAAACTGGCCACCGAGGCAATATTATTTACAGGTTTTCCCTGTTTTAAGCGGTCTTCAAGTCCTTCAAGAAAAGCTTCAGCAACTTCCCTGTAACGGGGTAAGCCAAACAGCAGTGTCACATTTACATTAATACCTTCGCTGATGAGTTGCCTGATGGCTGGCAATCCTTCAACTGTTGCCGGAACTTTGATTAAAACATTTGGCCTGTTTAAAGCCGTCCACAACCGACGGCCTTCTGCAATGGTGCCATCGGTATCGTTTGCCAGATGGGGATTGACTTCCAGACTCACAAAACCATCTTCTCCGCATGTTTTTTCATACAAAGGCCGGAAAACGTCAGCGGCTTTCTGCACATCGTGCTGGCTGATTGCTTCATAAATGGTATTTACATTTTTGTTTTCAGAAGCCATTTTGCGAATATCTGTATCGTAAATATTACTATCTGCAATGGCTTTCTCAAAGATGGCCGGGTTCGAGGTCATACCGCTCAACCCGTCATTTTCAATCAGCAGATGAAGATTTCCGTCAGTAATCAAATCACGCCGGATGTAATCGAGCCAGATTGACTGACCTAATGTTTCGAGTTTTTTTAATGGATTTATTGTCATGCTATTCAAGAATTTAATGTTGCCAAAGTATAAGTGATGTTTCCAACGGAACCGAAACGTCGGGGAGGTTTGGTATTACCCTCGGCGTGAAATCTAATTCAGGACGTGCAGAATTTACAACAGCCTGATAATGATGACCAATGGCCAGACTTTCCGTTTTCTTAAGCCGTTCCATCTTTATAATAACCGGATTTTGTCCATTCAATCCATCTGCAAAAAGTTCGACCTGCAATGTGTCGGGGTCAAGAAAGATAAGATAAACGTGTACGTCGAAAATATGCTGGTTTTCGATGGTGGTAACTTTAACCTCTCCAAACTGTATGGAATTCCATTTGCTTTTAAGGATATTCAACTGTTCTTCAATTTGTTTGCCCCGCAAACCATTGTTGGCAGCACGTTCAATATATGCTTTTGAAGCCGGTAAATAGTGCTGTTCAGTATATTCCCTTACCGTTCTGTCGGCTGAGAACCGCGGTGTTAATTGTGCCATGCTTTCACGCATTCGTGATATCCAGGCAACAGGAATTCCATTTTCATTGCGGGAATAAAATTCAGGAACAATTTCATTTTCGAGTATATTATACAGTTGTTCAGCTTCAATTGCATCCCATTCAGGGTTATCGCCATGTTCGTTGCCATCTCCCAGCGCCCAACCTACTTCGGGTGTATAAGCTTCGGCCCACCATCCATCGAGTTCCGAAAGATTAATACCGCCATTTACTAATACTTTCATGCCACTGGTTCCGCTGGCTTCCCACGGACGGCGCGGTGTATTCATCCAGACATCAACTCCCTGCACAAGATTTTCGGAGATGTTCATATCGTAATCGCTGAGGAAAATAACCGGAGGATGCAGTGCATTCCGGCGTATAAATTCCATCCATTCCTTAATCAAATCCATTCCACCCTTATCAGCAGGATGGGCTTTCCCTGCAATAATAAGCTGAACAGGAAACTTCGGATTTGTTAACAAACGTAGTAGTCGTTCGGGGTCGTGCAGCAATAAATTAGGTCTTTTATAGGTAGCGAAACGCCTGGCAAAACCCAGCGTTAAAATGTTTGGATCAAACAGATGTTTTGCCTGTTCAATGGTATAAGAAGAAAATCCGGAGCCAAGTAATTGCCTTGCAAAATGCTGACGTGCAAATTCAATGAGCGTTTTGTTGGCATTGGTGCGCATCTCCCAAAGTCTTTCGTCAGAAACCTTGCGGATATCCTGTTCAAGGGTTTTATTCATGCCCAGCCAACGATTTTTACCACAGGCTTCCGACCAGATTTCATCGGCTTCTTTTGAATCCCATGTTGGCATGTGCACACCATTGGTGACGTAGCTCACTGGTACTTCAGGTGTTGGCCAATTCGGAAATAAGGGTTCAAAAATAGAACGGCTGACTTCACCGTGCAGTTTACTGACACCATTTACTGCTCTGCTTCCCCGAATGGCTAAGTATGCCATGTTAAATTTTTCAGCATCATCGTCAGGATTTTTACGGCCTAATCCCAACAGTTGCTGACGCGTAATACCGAGTTTTTGTTCAGCGTATTCGCCAAGGTATTGTTCTATAAGTGTTGATTCGAAAAGATCGAATCCGGCCGGCACCGCAGTGTGTGTGGTAAACAGATTCCCCGCTCTTGTAACAGCCAGTGCAACATCAAAAGGTTGCCCGGTTTTCTGCATAAAACTATATGCACGCTCCAAAATGGCAAAAGCAGCATGACCTTCGTTAAGGTGACAAACTTCAGGATGAATATCCAATGCCTGAAGTAAACGCCAGCCGCCAATTCCGAGAATCAATTCCTGTTTGAACCTAATCTCAGAATCACCACCATATAATTCACCTGTTATTCCGCGGTGAACCGGAAAATTGGCCGCATCATTACTGTCGAGCAGATAAAGTTTTATCCGCCCCACCTGAACCTGCCAAACACGCAGCCACACAGGATATCCTGGCAGTTCAATCTTTAAACGCAACCACTCGCCGTTGGGCTGTCGCAAGGGTTTAACGGGCAATTGTCCGGGGTCGTTAAACGGATAAAGGGCATGTTGCACACCATCGATGTCAATCTCCTGGCGAAAATAACCTTGCTGATATAACAGCCCGATCCCCACCACCGGAACGCCCAAATCGCTTGCGGTTTTAAGTTGATCTCCGGCTACATTGCCCAATCCACCCGAATAAATGGGAAGCGCCTCACTCAACATGAATTCCATGCAAAAATAGGCTACACAGGTAAGCGAAGAATCAGGATGTAGCTTTTGAAACCACGCCGGCGCTGCATTTGTTTCTTCCATCGATTTTAAAAGAAAATCAATCTTTTCACGAAATAAGGGATCATTGATAACCGATTGAAAACGATCGCGTGAAACGGTTTGCAAAACCACCCATGGATTATGCGTATTATTCCAAAGCACCGGATCGAGTTGTTGCCAGATTTCATCGGCAGAGTGATCCCACGACCATCGGAGGTCGAGTGCAAGCGCTGAAAGTTTACCAACCTCTTTTTGGTCTTCAGGCAAACTACTGTAAACAGGTTTTTTTATTTCAGTTTTTCCCCTCATTATTTTTAAATATTTATTCCCAAAAATTTGGGTTCAGGAAAAATCAGCGTTCCTGTTTCATTATTTACCGTTCAATACTGTATAAATTTAATTCAAGTGAATACCTGATTCATTACAAAATTTTTGTGTGTTTTTACATCATTCACACATTTTGATAAAGACTTGCGGGTTGAATGGAATAAGAGAAGGGGCACTGAGAATTCATTGGATTGTCCAGTTTAAAAATCACCTTTATTCTTTTCGCATTACATCGAAAAAAGGAGTGCTTTTAATTTCAACACATTTTGCGGCATACAGGTACATTGCAGCACTCCAGGTTTGCCAATCCTGTCCCATGGGTTTGCCATCCTGTGCCTTTATCCATTCGTTAAATCCAAATTCAAGATTTTCGGTATTGGTGATTTTGATACACTGCGTAAGTGCAACCAGTTTTTCTTCGGCTAATTTGAAGCGTTCTGCAGCAACCAGTGCTGCCACATAAAACCCGCCAATAAATGGCCATATGCCGCCATTGTGATATTCGCCGGGATTATTGAATTGCGCATAGCGTTCATACCAATCCGGATCACCGGGTTTTACATAAGGGAAAAAGTTGGGTGGTAAATCAACCGACAATTCGCCACTTTTCCGCATTTCATCACACTCTTCTTCAATCCACGACACCATTTCATCGGCTCTTGAAGGCGATGCAATTCCTGATAAAATTGCCAGGCAATTTCCAAGCAAATCGAAACGCTCGCTGCTGTAAATTTTATATGACCAGAAAGCATAATAGGGTTTGTGTTTTACCACAAGACCTTCGTGCACATGGTTGTGCATTGTGCCTTTTGTAACTGTAAAACGGCCCATCTCACGTTGTAATGCGTCTGCCTTTTCATCTTTTTTTAAAAACCGGAGATAGCTGTAAACCAATGTATTTACATACAATCCGTAGCCGGTAACCCATTGTTCGTCGCGCCAGTCGCTGGTGGGTTGCTGTGCAACCAGGTGGCGGTCTGAAGGACTCTGGTATTCCATCCAGATCAATGCTTTTTCAACAGCTGTATAAAGGAAAAATTCTTCGCCCGAAACAATTCTGAAAATCCCTGTAGCCAGTAAAAAGAGTGGGGTAGTGTCGCTTGCTCCCCGGTCGTCGGCATCGTGCACCAGCGAAGGAATATGACCGTGTTCTGTCTGGTTTTTTGCGAGTGTTTCCAGTACATTCCGAATGCTTCCCAGCAATTTTTCATTCCCCGAAACTGCAATGCCCAAAAAGGAAATCATTAAATCCCGGGTGTACGGTTCAGGATATCCCCAGCCGGCGGTGCGTGGAAGCCCTTGAAAAGGTCCATGTGAATTGTGAAGCAGCACCCCGAGTGCCGCTTTTTTTGCAGCTACAATTTCGTTATAATTTTCTGTATTCATGAGCTTGTTTTAAAATAGTCGGAAGACCGAAGTCAGTAAAATGAGACACAAAACTTCCGTCTTCCTTCTTCGGACTCCGGGGGCTCCCGACTTCATTCTTTATTTTATCCCCAGCTTATCCTGTATAATTTGTACAAACCGTTTTGCCACAACCCGGTAATCGAAATTTGCCACAACACGTTCGCGGCCGGCTTTACCCATTTTGTCGCGCAGTTCAGCATCATTCATCAGCGTTAACATGTATTTTGCAATATCCTGTACATTTGCACGGTAATCAACAGTTCGCGGTACTTTAAATTTCACCTTGTGTTTATCTTCAAAACCTGATTCTTCACCAAGCATGACTTCATTTATCACAATTTTCTTTGCAACTCCGGCTAAAAATGCCGTTTCGCCCTGAACAAGCGTATCGAGCATTCCCATTGCATTAATACTTATCACAGGTTTACCGCAGGCGCCGGCTTCCACCTGTGGCATTCCAAAACCCTCTAATCGCGATGGCGCTGCATAGATATCGCAGGCACCAAACAAGTAGGGCATAAAAGCGCGTGAAATTTTATTGGTGGTATAAACCACATTTTTTTCAATACCCAGATGTGTCGCCATTTCGAGATCGAGCAAATTTTGTGCTTTGGTGCGGGGTTGCGGCCATACTTTACATACATATTTCCAATCGGGCGCTTTTGTGTCGATGATGGCCAGCGCCTGCATTACTTCCTGCGCACCTTTAGATGCTGCATCGCCTCCGACAGTTAAAATCATTAACTGATCGGGCGAAATACCCAGCGCTTCGCGTACGGCTAAAATTTTAGGATCGTTTTTCGGGTACGGAATAAACGAATCCGTGTCGCATCCAACAGGCAAAACTTCAATTTTATCGCCGTCAATTCCATCGCGAACATACATTTCCTTTACCCAGTTTGATGTTACCAGAATCAGTGGCAATTCATTTAAAACTTCCTGGTAGTTGGCAATATAACCATCGGCAACGAGCCAGGGAACAGGCTGCACACCATAACGCTGCGGGTGAAGTACAAGTTGTGGCGTGTGCCCCCAGTAACCCACACCCACAACAACGTCGGGCTCAAACCACCTGTAATACCACTCTTTTTCCTGTGCCGATTCGTAATGAACCGCATGTGCGTCAACACCCAATTCAAGAAGTCCCCTGTATAAAAGATCTCCCTGTGTTGCAAGTCCTCCGGGAGAAGGCGGATAATCGTATAATACTAATACTTTCATTCGTAAATTATTATTTATCGTTTTTGATTTGATTCAGCCATTTTTTTGCAATAAACGGATGTGTGAAATGCCAGAAGGCTTCTATCAGAGGCGAGGTTTTTGCTTCCCAGCTTTCTTTATCATATCCGTATGTTTTTGTAATAATGCTGAATTTTTTCTGCCACGTTCGCTTTGTCAACGGCTGGTAAATTGCCGCGTTTTGCATGGCCTTTGGATAATATGTTTTATGACCGTCTTCGTATGCAAACAACCTGATTTCGCTGGTCAGTATTTTATCTGAATTCCAAAGGTTTATAACCGCTTTGCCAACCTCTTCATGCCTGATGTGCCTGGTATATTCGCCCGACGGATTGTGCGTTATTATCAGGTCGAAATGTTTCGAAGGTAACAAACTCAAAATAGCCTCCTCAACTTCTTCTATCTTCAACGGAACCTGCTCTGTTCCATCGTCCAGGTCGCCCATAATTCCTTCTGATTTCAGCATTTTCAATGCTTCAAAAAACCGTGGTGCACGGTCGGGATCGTTTTTTCTGCAGAGCGAGACAATAAAGCAATTCCACGTCGGATGGCTCAGAATTGTTCCACCCGCCCACAATGTTTCATCATCGGGGTGGGCTACAATTACTGCAACAGTTTTTGATTGACTTTCAGCCATCACATTATTCATTACCTTTTAAATTTCCACTTCAAAATACTTTCTTACAAAGGCTTCCTGCTGATTATTCGTCATTTTATCGGCAGATTGAATATCGATTTTTATGCTGTCGAAATGAACATCTTGTTTTAACTGGTTGAACAACTCTGTTTTTGCGTGTGTTGGGCCGTATAGCAACACTTCATCGTAATTTTTAATTACGTCGCTAATTTTTTTGTAGAAATCGGAAAGATGATTTTGCTCTTTATTATTTATCAGGCTTTCGTTCAACCTAAGGTTTTCTAATGGTCCAAGAAATGCAGGCGCAATTTTCAACGTTTTTTTTATCACTTTTTTGTTCGAGAATTCTATTAATTCAGCAACTGAATGGTCCATCCAGATGCCTAATTGTTTTATTGATTTCATTTTAAATTGATTTAATGTTTGATGACTTATAGAGAATATTAGTGTAAAAGCGGATTATGATTTTACCACAAAGGTACCAGCAATTAAATCGTGCCAACCCTGTTTTTTTGTATCGGTTGAAATGTACCATATTCCAAGCCCGACAGGGGCGATTGAGATAAATACTGCGAGGCTTCTGAAAAATGATCTGGTTATGCCCATCCTGTTTCCGTACAAATCAATAATTTTCAGTTTTAACATCCTTTTTCCCAAAGTTGCCTGTAAGGCTGAACTGTCGAAAGTAGCTTGATAAAAAATCCAGATTGCAGCTAACATGAATAATCTGAAGCTGTTATAGTCTGCACTGCTGAAATTAAATGAAAAGAATATTATCTCCGGAATCAGCATCAGACTTGTAATGATTGCCAGGTCGATTAATGTTGCCAATGTCCGGATTCCCAACCCGGCATAAGTCAATTTTAATTCTGGTGCATGTACCGATTTGAATCTGAATCTTTCAATCATCGAAATGCGCTTCGACTTAACAAGTCCTAAAACATCGCGTTCATTCACATAATCGGGGAGTGGATTGGATTTTGAAAAGTTGTCTGTTTTCATCACCTGCTGGCATTTTCTTTTGTGGGAATAATCAGTACCGGGCATTTTGCATCAGTCAATATTTTTTTTGTAATACTGTCAGGCATTTTTCTATTCAATTCATTGCGACTGTGCGAGCCCATTATGACTAAATCGGCCTTTATTTCTAATGCAGATTCTAAAATAGCCGTAGCACAGTCGCCTTCTTTTACAAGAGTTTGAATACTATTGTCGTTGAGATGAAGTTTTGATTTATTCAGAAATTTGAGTGATAATGCTTTTAACTCCGGCGTATCTTTTGGTATTTCTTCGCCAATTTCTGTTAAGCCTGAAAATCCCATGACGGTGACGTGCTGTACCAACGTATAATAAACAGGGTCTGTTACAACATGCAGTAAGGTAATTTCAGCACCTAAAACTTTGGCAAGTGAATAACCTTCTTCTGCTACTTTTTGGGCACTGACATCATAATCCAGCGCAATCAGTACTTTCTTCATTTTGTTGTTGTTCTGTTTCAGAACGTTAGTTAAAGCGATTTTAAAATTTCAGAAAATTCTTTTTTCGATATTACCAGTTTTGTAGCTATCGAACTATACAGAATATCTGTTGATTCGTGTCTCCAAATCAAGTCAGCATCAGTTAATTGCGGGTATAAAACTTTTAATTTATGTTTAACATTTTCCCAATGTGCCAAATCGAGATTTGCTTTCATTTTTAAAGTTTAAATGTCAATCCAATTTTGCCTCCTGAAAAGGCATTGCCACCGCCAAACTCAAGGTTAATACCTGCCCTGTTACTAAAAAAGTACCTGCCACCAATCTGGGCGCCAAGTCCAAGACCCGATGTATGTGTTCCTTCGTAATCGTTAGGGGAATTCCAGCTGTAAAAACCGATATTTAATCCGGCATAAAAATCCCAGTTGGATGGAATATCTAAAACTGAGTTGAAATGGTAATTCGCATTTCCCAAGATTCCGATTACAGAATGTCTGTAATCATGGTCGTGCCAGTTGTCGTTGTATCCGCGATAGGATAATTCGGCTCCCAGCGATATATCGGGGTGAACTCCATAATCAAAACCCAGATAAACAGGAATGCCCCAGCTTGAAAATCCTACCCCGGCATTTATTTGCGATTTGCCTTTGGGTAGCGGACTCTGTGCAAAAATTGCAATTGTGGCAAAACCCAGGATAATTGTTAAAATCTGCTTTTTCATTTTTAAATAATTTAAGTTTATTAATGTTGCTGAAAATCTTATCATGTCGGCTAAATGTACCGTGAAATAATGGCTGAATTGTTACACAATTCGCCCTAATAGTTACATCATTCACACATATTGTCTGAAAAAAAACAGAGGTCATTTTTATGCCCTCTGTTTTAAAAAAATCAGAAAATGAACTTATTTGGCCGGGACGATATCGATTACAACAGAGCGGTTGTAAAAACGGCCTTCAGGTAATTTGTTATCAAATTCTGCAACATCAAGATTTTCTCCATAACCTTGAACATTAAACTTTACATCGCTTCTTCCTGCTTTTGTTAAAGCATTTTCGATAATACTTTTTACATTATCAGCCCGTTGTTGCGATAAATTAAGGTTATAATCCTCTTCTCCAATTACATCAGTATGACCATGAATTATCACTGTTCCACCCTTCGGAATCTTTGGTGCCACCGTTTCTGCAAGATATTTTTCGTATAATGGTTTGACTTCCGATTCGTTGAATTCGTAATTCACACTGTATCGCATTCCTTCCTCGTTTTGCTGCGGAGTCCAGAGTACCATTTTTACATTTGAGTTCTTTTTAAGCGTATTTCCATTTTTTGTTTTACCAATCATGGTTGCTTTGTAGTCTCCGGTTTTACGTGTACCAAGAATTGATTTTCCGGGAATTGTTATCAGTTCCTTTGTGTATGGACCAAAACTCTGCACTTTCCCGTTTTCATCGGCTATCTCTAACGTCCATGAGTTGAGTGCTGTATCGGCACCATCAACATTAAATGAAACATAACTGTCGATTGGCGCTTCCTGTACTGTATTTATGATTACCGGTTTCAGCGGAGTTTCTTCTCCACTTTCGAACTCCATTAAAATTGCAGGTGATTCGCTCCAGATTGAAACCCTGCGATCTCCTTCACGAAGAAGTGCAAGTTCGAGCTGACCACCTGGTTGTTCCGATGGAATTCTGGGTTTTAGGCGACCTTCGGTAGTTATTCTTGACTCAGCAATATCAAAGATTTTTACAAGGTATTCTTTTACTGATGCTGCCATTAATTTCCCTTCGTCGTTTCCTTCAGGCGATGCACCGGTTAACCTTACCTGGGCTGAAGGATTTTCCTGCATCCTGTCGCCAAGAATATTCAGAACATTATAATATACAATCATTTGCCGATCTGAACGACCTGAAAGATTTTTGGGTTTAAATACTTCCAGTTGATCTTCCTTGAAATTATCGACTTCATTTTTTTGCAGCAACACATAACGATCGGGGATAGTAGTTGATTTTTCATCAAAAAACACATAGTTCGACAAAGGGAAAGTTTCAGTTACACGTCGGTCGGCAGCTATATTTTCCGGAGATATTACAGTGAATGTAACGTCGGGGGGCGTAGTTTCAACAAGTTTAGGTACAACAACAGCTACAGGAACTACTTCAACTTCTGTAACCTTTGATTTGCCAAAAGCGATTTCAATTCCAATTGTAGCTTTCATAAAGTTATCGCGACCGGTAACTGCATATTCAGTAAACTCTAACCCATGAATATAACCGAAATCTAATTTTAACGCTGCAGCTTTGCTGATATAGTATTTGGCACCAAGACCTGCATTGAAATTTAACCCTGAAATCCTGTTATCGGCTAAAAAACCTGGTCCGGCATAAAGATATGGGCAGAATTTGCTGCCTTCGGGCGAAAGTTTTAACCTTAAATCGAGAAATGCATTGGCTAAATCGACTTTGTTAACCAATGCCGAATTGTATAATCCCAAATCGCCTTTGAGCATTATATCAAAATGCGACCCCAGGTACCTGCTTAAATAAAGTTCAGGCATAAAACCAATACTGCTGTTGTTTAGATTGGCGTAACCTCCCAAACCAAGGCCGAGACCCCATTTTTTATCAAGTGTTTGCGATTCTGCGCTTCCCGCAAAAATCAACATTGATGCGAGTAAAAGTAAAGTTTTCATGATTTCCTTTTTTTAAATTATTGAATTGGGTTTCTTAATCATCGTTGAACCCATCACGGCGATGTTTCATAATGTAAGAATTTATCCGGCTCAAAGGTGATGTGATTCAAAAGGGAAATCGTTACAGAATTAAAGTAAAGAGTTACATCATTCACACATTCAGGGTGAAGAAAATTAAAAATTAGCAAACAAAAATCTTTGGTGTCCGGTTAATTTTGTGAGATTCCTCGCTTCGCTGCCAATGACAGAATTTGAAATAAAGACCCTGAATCAAGTTCAGGGTGACGTTATAATATACATTGTTAGTTGGAACGTCATGCCGAATTCATTTCGGCATCTTCCTGTTATTTCCTCATTATGCCGGAAAATTTGTTTTTGGGTGAATCCTCGGAATGACATAAAGCCACTTCAATGCTGTCATTTCGACGAGTACGCGAGGAGAAATCTCTTCGAACAGGCAGATTTCTCCTTCGTCGAAATGAAAAGAAAAAAGAATCTGTCATTGGAAGCGAAATGAAATGAAGCGAAAGAATCTCATTCAAAATAAAATTAAATCTATGTGTTTTTCTATTGTGTACTGATGTGACTAATGTGTTTACTATTTTTTCCTGATTATTCCTTATTCAGCAGGCTGAATTTTGAAATATCGATGACAGATAAAAGGCATTTATGTTCGACGTCGGCAACTACACCTTCCATATAAACATAACACAGTGGTTCTTTATTGTGACCGAGCAATACTTCACAGGTTTCTTTGGCGCTGCCGGTAAATATTTTCCTGAAAAAGTTGTTAAACACAGGCCTTGATGTTTCAGAGACAAACAACTTGAAATTACTTCCAATCAAACTAAAACGTCTTTCTTTCAGTATATCAGCGCCGGTGAAGTTTAGTTCACTGATAGTTCCTTCGGCATCGAGCAAGAAATAGCCAACCGGTGCCAAATCGAAAAGCATGGTATATTTTTTCAGGGCGGCCTCGGTTGTTTCATAAGCCTGCCGTAACTCTTCGTTCTGCATTTCCAATTCAATCTGATGCACCTGCAACTCGTGAACAAGTTTTTTTACATCTGTTTCATTAGTCAAATTGCCCGATTTTTTTTCATTTTCAGCAAGTTTTTCTTCTGCAATCCGACGCAGCATTTCAGCATTTGTATAATCTATTTCTTCGTTACTCATAGCTATTTATTTTTTAAATTCCTGTTTCTGGTAAGATAAGCAACATTCCGCTTTCAGTCATCCGCTTTCTTGGTAATAATCATTCCTGATGGTATTTGAAGATTGTTGAGAAGTACATTAACTTTAAAATCAATCACTTTTTCCTGATTTTTTGCTGCAATTACCGGGACACTGATTGTATCGTTTTTTGCCTGTTCCATAATTTCGGCTAATTCATCTTTAGTTTTTTCCTGTTTGGTTTCCGGGATAAAAAGATCGATAAAGTTGTGGTTTACAATGTCTCCGCGTTTCTTTCCAAAAAACTTTTCAGCTGCCAAATTAAACTCCTGAATTTTAAAATCGGCTGATAAAGTAACAATTACGTCGGCCGATGAATTTAAAAAGAGGCGGTAACCCTGTAAAGTTTCATTTAATTTTTCTTCAGCCTGTTTCGATTCTGAAATGTTGATAAAAGTAATAACCAGCCCTTCAATACGGTCGTCTAAAGTGCGATAGGGCATTATTCTGATGGAGAACCACCGGCCATCTTTTGCCGGAATTTGTTTTTCAATAAAAATAAGTGTCCGCAAAACTTCGAGCGCATCATCGGCCAGTTCGGGGTAAATCAGATTCGAAACCTGGTCGGTAAATGGCCGCCCGATATCGCTTTTTATGAGTTTGAAAATTTTAGTGGCCTGGTTGGTATATCGGCGGATGTTTAATTCCTTATCAAGAAATAAAGTTGCAATATCGGTACTGTTGAGCAGGTTTTTCATGTCGTTGTTTACCCGTGAATAATCATCTACTTTCGATTGCAACTCTGCATTAACAGTTTGTAGTTCTTCATTCAGGCTTTGCATTTCTTCTTTCGAAGTGGTAAGTTCCTCGTTGGTTGACTGCAACTCTTCGTTGGTTGACTGCAATTCTTCATTGGTCGATTTCAGCTCTTCGTGCGAAGTCTGCATTTCTTCCATAATATTCTGAATCTCCTCGCGTGCATGTTGCAGTTCATCCTCCAGTTCCGATTCTCTTACACTGGTTACTCCTTTCTTTTTGCGAATTTCATGTTCAGGAGTTTGCGGTACATCGGTAAAAATTACCATTATCTTCCCATACAAAGGTTCAGGTTTTTGTATCCAAACAATATTCACATTAATTAAAATTGAGCCACCGTTTGTTCCAATTTTTACATTGTGCAAAACCACTGCTTCTTTTTTTGTAACGGCTTTTCGAAAAGCGATGGCAAAATCGTTTTGAAAACCGGGCCGCAACATGGCAAAAATATTCATGTTTGCTTTACCCACAGCTGGTTCCAGATATTTTCCGGTGCGACCGCTGATATAAATAATATCGCCATTTTCGTTTACCAGCACACCGGCAGGTGAAAACTGCTGTAATAACAACTGGTCGGCAAGCGTTTGAATATTCATGATTGATTTTTCTGGTAATCTGTTTTCAATATTGGTAATTTTGGGCCGGGAGAAGGAGGATGGAAAATCAAATTGTTCAGGAATAGTTTGGGCCACAGTACGTTTATAAATTTTCATTCCTGAGTTTAACTGCTCAAAAAGATGACTGTGAATCCCCAGTGTTTCTGAAGTACCCAATAATAAAATTCCATCGGGATTAAGACTATAGTAAAAGAGACCGATTAATTTTTTCTGTAACTCAGGGTCAAGATAAATGAGCAGGTTACGGCACGATATGATATCGATATTTGTAAAAGGCGGATGCATAATAATATTGTGTTGTGCAAACACTATCGTTTCCCTGATTTCACTGTTAATGCGATAGCCATCTTCGGTTTTGGTGAAAAACCGGTTTAGTCGTTTTGGCGATACATCGGTGGCAATATTTGCCGAGAACAGTCCTTTTCGTGCGGTATCAATGGCATCATTATCAAGGTCTGAAGCAAATATTTGTAAAGTTAATCCTTCGTAGGGGTTAACTTTCTCAAGTGCTTCCTTAAATATAATGGCCAGCGAATATGCTTCCTCGCCAGTTGAACAGCCGGGAACCCATGCCCTTAAAACAGCGTTGGTTCTAGGTTTTTTTATTAATTCCGGTAAAATCGACTCTTTTAGTTTTTCCCAAATAGGAGAGTCGCGAAAAAAACTGGTTACACCAATCATTAACTCTTTAAACAGAATGTGTACTTCCTTTGGATTTTCCTGCAAAAAGTGCACGTATGAATAAATATCATCGATTTTGTGTATGCTCATTCGTCTTTCAATGCGACGATAAACAGTATTTTTTTTGTACAACGAAAAATCATTCCCAGTGTGTGTTCTCAGCAGAATGATAATTTTTTCGTGTGCGCTTTTATCTTTGGTGTCAAAATCGAGTTTCGATTTAACAACCGGCAAATGTTTTAAAAAGGCAACAAGATTTAAGTACAGATTTTCAGGCGGCGCAACAATATCAACCTGTACCGAATTGATGGCATTCCTGGGCATACTGTCGAATTTCGCTGTTTCAGGATCCTGCACCAAAACAATTCCGTTATTTTCTTTAATGGCCTGTATTCCGCTGCTCCCGTCAGAACCCATTCCTGAAAGTATAATTCCAATCGCATATTCCTTTTGATCGTCGGCCAGCGAACGCAGGAAAAAATCGATTGGCAATCTTAATCCGCGTGATTCAAAAGGGTCGAAAAGATAGAGTACTCCCTTTAAAACCGACATACTTTTGTTGGGAGGAATCACATAAACAAAGTTTGGCGCTATTTTCATGCGGTCTTTCACCTGTAAAACCTTCATTTTTGAAATTCGCTGAAGCAATTCAGGAAGCATTCCTTTTTGTGTGGGATCCAAATGCTGAATAACAACAAAAGCCATCCCGCTGTTTTCGGGCACGTTACCCAGAAATTGTTCCAATGCTTCCAGTCCGCCTGCCGAGGCACCAATGCACACAATTGGAAACTTGTTTTCAGTCGGTTCGATTGAATTTTTGGTCTCAGCATTTGCCGGTTCCGGGTTCTTTGTTTTCAACTGAGTAGTTTTTACCATTTATATGTTTCGCTATAAAATGCTGAGAAATGTCTTTCGCACGATGTGCACCAAGAGACAATAATTCTTTGTAAATATAAGTATTCCTGCCCATTTGGATTATAGAATCAATGCAATGTTTCAACGTTATAATAGTATTTGTATGTAACTGTTTTATAAGCTATTTCCGAAATTGAAATTGAACATTACGAACGCAATCGGCTGTGTATAATTTTCAGAAAAGATGATCTAATTCCCTCTTTTTTGAATTGTGATACAAGTTTCATTCGGGCTTGTGTGTCATGAAACGTTCTTCCTATTCCGAAACGGTTCTCTGCAAGTGGTTTTAGAAGAATGACCCTTCTCAAATGTAAAATCACACTAAAACCATTTACTTCTCCTTTTCGAAACAACTACTCCAAGCAGAAAACCGAGGACTAAACTTATCAGAATCTGTACCCAGTTTAAATTGCCTAACGACCCTCCGCCATGCATTGCGCCGGCCAACCAATTCTTCCCGCCCAACAGCAGGAATGCCACTACTACTACAACTACTGCAATAATATACACAGCAGTTCTGTTCGATGAAAATATTCTACTCATTTCGTTTTTTTGATGCCAAATTTAGGAAGTCGTTCAAAGAGTTGTGTTGTACAATTTTCATATAAGTTTATATAATTCTCACTTTTTGACTTGGGATACAAGTTCACTACCACATTGTGTTTCATTAACTTGTTTTATTAAACATACAAATCGGTTTACTGAATGATTTATCATGAAAAAGAGGTGTTCTACATATTGATTGTTCGCAAAAAGTGTGAATGATGTAACTCTTGGCAAAAGTTATGTAACATTTAGCCGGTTTCGCAGGCTTATCTTTATCAAATAATTATCAATAGAGTAACATTTTAGAAATCAACAAAATGAGAAATGGTTTAAACAATTAAAAATAAAAGACATGAAAAAATTAAAGATGAGTTTGCTTGTAGTTTTAAGTACTGCCTTAATGCTCGGAGGATGTGCAACGTGGAATAAAACCCAGAAAGGGGCGGTAATTGGTACAGCAACAGGTGGTGCTGCCGGCGCCGTAATTGGAAGGGCATCAGGCAATACAGCTTTGGGAGCAATAATCGGGGCAGCAGTTGGTGGTGCTTCGGGTGCAGTTATTGGCAGGCAAATGGACAAACAGGCCGAGGAAATTGCAAAATCAGTGCCCGATGCAAAAGTTGAAAGAGTGGGCGAAGGCATTGTTGTTGAATTCAGCAGCAGTATTTTGTTTGGATTCGATAAATCGAACCTGTCAGCAGCAGCCAAGACAAATCTCGACAAACTGGTGATTGTGCTGGATAGTTATCCGGACACAAATATTGAAATCCAGGGACATACTGACAGTAAAGGCAGCGTAGCCTATAACCAGGACTTATCGGTAACCCGTACACGCACGGTTTCTTATTATCTTACTGATAAAGGAATAAACTCAAGCCGTTTAACAGTGAAAGGATTTGGTGAAACATTACCAAAATATGAGAATGATACAGAATATGGCCGCACACAAAACCGCAGGGTAGAATTTATGATTACTGCAAACGAAAAAATGAAAGCCGAAGCAGAGAAAAATGCTTCTGAATAATGATTAACACGAACTTTAAATAATGAATATGAAAACAAGAAATGTTTCTTTGATTTTAATTTTAATGCTCACAGGTTACTTTGCCATGGCGCAAAGCGAAAATACCCGCAAAATGGCTTTTGCTGTTTTGGGAGGTGTAAATTTTCAAAACCTGAATGGTGAAGATATGAGTGGCGATAAGCTTGAAAACGATTTAATCATTGGGTATCATGCTGGTGTAAATGTTCAGATTCCAGTGGCACCTGAGTTTTATTTTCAGCCCGGATTGCTCTACAGTACCAAAGGCGCCGAAAATACAACCGGCAGTTTAGTAAGTACTTATAAACTTGCGTACATCGAGATGCCGTTGAATTTTGTGTATAAAGGACAGCTTGGTAACGGCTTTTTTATGGTTGGCCTGGGGCCGTATGTTGCCTATGGAATAGGAGGGAAGGCCCTTTACGAAGGTGGCTCCGGATCTCTTGAATCGGATATTGAATTCAAAAATGAAGTGGTGTTGGGCGATCCTTTGTTAACAGTCTATGTAAAACCAATTGATGCCGGTGGAAATATTTTCTTCGGATACGAGTTGGCAGGTGGATTGTTTATGCAGTTAAACGCACAACTTGGAATGATTAACATGACTCCTGATCATTATTTATACCCTGATGATAAATCAATCCTTAAAAATACCGGTTACGGTGTTTCATTAGGGTACAGATTTTAGACTCCTTATTTTTTATTTTTCTATAGCTAGGCCATCGCTGTTTTCAGCGATGGCCTTTTGTTGTGATTACAGTAAAAATGAAATGCTAAAAACGAATCATATGACATCGTTGTGGTGACATCTGAAAGGATAAGGCTTTAGCTGAACGGATTTCATTTCGAGAGAAAAAAACAATATTTGAATAATGTCTGTTTTCTATCGCACTCTCAGATTTCTGTAATTAGAGGGAGTTAATCCGGTTACTCTTTTAAACTGATTTGATAAATGAGCCACACTGCTGAAATGCAGTTTAAATGCAATATCGCTTAAATCCATATCGGAGTAAATCAACAGCTCTTTAATCCTCTCAATTCGCTGTGCAATAATATATTTCTCGAGTGTAATTCCTTCTGTTGCCGAAAAGGCGGTGCTCAGGTGGGTATAACTTACCTTAATTTTCTGACTGATGTATTCCGAATAGTTTGGTTTTTGCAGGTCATCAAAATCATAAATTAAATGATGAACCACATTTTTTATTTCATTAACCACATGGCTCTTTTTATCCTCAATTAATTCGAGCCCTGCATTTCTGAGTGATTCATCAAGGAGTTTCAGTTGCTCTTCCTGTATTTTCTCACTTAATTCTACCTGTCCAAATTCCACAGAAATAATAAACAACCCAAGCTTGTTAAGTTCGTTCGCTACAAACGTTTTGCAACGGTCGCTGACCATATTTTTGATTTTCAGAATCATGTAAACGCTAAGATTATTTTACTTTGGATAACCAATATTGTGTTAATCTTCCAATAACTGAACATTATTCTGAACTCCTGACTGCCGTCAGTCAGAAGTTTCGAAATCTGTTATTTAACAGTGAGATGCTGATCTCAGGTACCCGGGATCAGCATCTCACTGAATGTTTCATGACTAACACAACACTATTATCACACATCTTTTTAATTGTATTACTGTTATCAAAAATCAATAGATTTTCAGTTAATTAAAATAAAGCATCTCATCCTTTTATGAGTTATACTTTTCCTGAAAAAACTTACATTATTCACACATTTAGGGGAGAAATTAAAAATTAGAAATGTGATTATCCGTTTTATGACCTAACACCGAAGGTGTTTTATTTTCATAACCTTAGGTCTTAGACCTAAGGTTATTGAATCCCAAACTCCAACTGCCTGAATTGAAAATCGACGGAGTCAAAGGCAGAACGAATTCATTCTTTCAGAGAACATTGTTCATCAATATCAGTACATTTTTCAATCAAAAACTGATGATATTCTTCATCAAAACTTACCTTTTTTAAAATTTAAAATGCATAGGTAAACTATTGAAGGCATAGTTGAACGTCCAACAAAAATAAGAGCAGGGCAACTTTTACCGATTAGCCAACAAAATGATGCATATTCTCAATTCGCTCAATCTGCCGATTTATTGGTCTATCGGCATGAATCAATTTAAATTCCAAATGTCGCGTAGCATATTTTGAATAACAATTGGTATTATTTATTACCTGCCCTTGTAAAGCGGAAAAAATATTTTTCATTTTAACCCAACGTGTCTTCTGATAGAAATCAGGGATTATTATTTTAATGTTCTGGTTATCAGAAGAAAAAAAAAGCAGAGACATATAAAATGCCTCTGCTTCTGATCTCGAATTGTATATTTTTGGGGACCTAATTTGCCGGGAAAATATCGATGATAACCGTTCGGTTATAAAAGCGTTCTTCCACCAATTTGTTTTCAAAAGGCGACATGCTTTCGTCTTCGCCGAATCCGTTAGTCATAAATTTTACATCGGTTCTGCCAGCTTTTGAAAGTGCCTTTTCCATAATGTTTCTGGCATCGTTGGCTCTGGCCAGCGACAACGTTTGATTATGACCTTCTTCTCCGATAATATCGGTATATCCGTGAATCTGAACGGTTCCGTTTACCGGAATTTTTGGCGTTACCACATCAGTAAGGTATTTTTCGTACGTTGCGATGGCATTGGCATCATCAAATTCAAAGATGATACTGAATCTCATTCCCTCGTTGTTTGCCGGAGGAGTCCAAAGTGTCATCTTTGTGAAAGCTTCCTTTTTTACAGTTTTACCGCTTTTTGTTGTTCCAACCATTGTAACATCGAAGTTACCCTGAGGACGTGATCCCAAAATCGATTTCCCGGGTATATTTACAGTCTCTTCGGTATATGGACCAAACTTCTGCATGGTTCCCTGTTCGTCTCTGATCTCAAGCAACCACGAAGAAAATGCTTCATCGGCGCCATCAACATTAAACGAAACATAGCTGTCGATGGGCGCTTCCTGAATAACATTGAATTCTACCGGTTTCAATGGTGCATTAGGTCCGCTTCTGAACTCCATCAACAGGGCAGGAGAACTGCTTTCTACCGAAACTCTGCGGTCGCCCTGGCGAAGCAGCTCAAGTTCGAGTGTGCCCCCCGGTTGTTCCGATGGGATTTTTGGTTTGTCTCTGCCTTCAATATTGATTCTTGAATCGGTAACTCCAAAAACATCAACCAGGTATTTTTTCACCGATTCGGCCATTAATTTTCCATCAGCAGGACCTTTTTCCGATGATCCAACCAATGTAATATTCGAAGAAGGATTCTTTAACATCCTGTCGCCAAGAATATTCAGTACATTATAATATACAGTCATTTGTCGTTTTGAACGGCCCGACACAGAAACGGGTGCAAATACTTCGAGTTGGTCTTCCTTGAAATCAGCAACCTGATCTTTGCGAAGTAAAACATACCGATTTGGTATTTCTGTTGAACCTGAATTGAAAAATATATAGTTGAGCAATGGCAATGTTTCCCTTACTTTTCGTTCGGTTGGAATATTTGCCGGTGAGATAACCGAAAATTTTACTTCAGGTTCCAGAACAGGAATAATCACTGGCACAACTTCTGGTTGGGCAGCTATTTTCTTCCCTCTTCCAAATTTAAGTGCTGCTCCCACTCTTAAAGTGGTGATGTTCCAGGTTTCAATTGATCGTGGCTCTTGTCCGAAATAGGGTTGAAATGAGACAAATGGCGAAAGCATTGCCTGACCCCTTTTGTTGGAACCAGAGAGCGGGATATCTAAACCTGCGCCGATTTGCATTGAGTAAATGGTTTTGTTTATATGACTGAAATCGTCGGTTACATCAGCAACCGCTGGTGTATTTGGGTATTCGGCACTCGGTCCCTGTTCGTAAGTGAACGATTTTGCAAGATTAAACGCAATACGCGGACCGGCATACAAGTAGAAATTTGATTTGAATGGCGCCAGGCGTAAACTTGGTTCAACGGTAATATAACTGAGGTCGGTTAACAAATCGGCCGGGCAGTTACAAGGCGTGAATGCCTGGTCGAACGCTCCTTTCCGGCTGTCGTAACCAGCCTGAAGCATTACTCCCAAAACTGTATTGGGTTTATGATACTCTATTAAAGGCGCAGCATAAAGCCCCACACCAAAACCATCATGAAACGTTGTAGGAGGGGTAAAATTATCACTTAACGTATGTGTTGATCCATGATAGAAATTCAGATTTGCACCGGCTGCAGCACCAAACCACCAGTTTGGCTTTGTATATTGTGTCTCCTGTGCCTGAACATTTGCCTGAATACCTGCTATGATTAAAGTGCTGAGAATAATACTTTTTATGGCCAGGCTATAAGGGGACCACGCCTTGCGTGACCCCTTTTTAAAATTAATGTAAGTTTTCATATTTTATTTTTTTACAAATTATCAATTCTGTTTTTCTGTTGTTTACTATTTTATATTTCTGTTTTATTATGGTTCAACAACAGTACTGGCGTTTAAAGTAACCGCAGTTTGTGCAAGCAATCTTCCGTCAACTGTAGTTCCTGTATTCAGCGAAATCAGCGTTTTACTCAGAATAACTCCACTGAAATCAACGTTTGTTCCAAGAACAGCCTGTCCGGCTACCACCCAAACAATGTTTTCGGGTTTAGCTCCACCCGCCAAAGTTATTATGGTACTGTTGGCTACAGTCAGGTCTTGCGCAATCTGGAAAACCCAGGTGTCGGTTGCACTTCCCGAAAGTGTGATTCCGGTGGTTATTGAAACTCCTGTTGCCCATTTGTACAGACCCGGAGCCAATGTTTCACCATTTAAGTTTCCTGCCGACTGTTCAACGATAGGCGCTGGTGTTACAAGGCCATTTGCCGTGGTGTAAGCTGTTTCCATATCACTTACGGCTGTGGTCATTTTTGCCGGTGTTGGTGCCGAATAATCAGCAGCGTAAACTTTACCAATTACTATTGGAGTGTGCGACGATTGATTGTTGGCGTCCATAATCAATCCAAATCCTGTGATTGAACTTGCCGCTGACGGACTGACTCCGATATCACCTGTGATGGATGTAACTCCGGTGGTTGAGATGCCTGATTTTGTTAATATTGCAAAATCGCCGGCTGTTCCAAGGTCAACTACTCCGGGTCCAAGAGGTGGATTAGTGGTAAAATTGGCCGTTAAAGTCATGTTCTTGTCAATCACAAATGTGTAATCCGTATTTGTCGAAACAATTGTTGAGCCTTCGGTCCAGTTCGTAAATGTGAATCCGGTATTCTGGGTAGCTGAAACAGTTACTGAAGTGCCTTCATTAAACGATCCGTCGCCGTCGGTGGTTCCACCATTGGTTGGATTCGATACCAGCGTAACATTATATAGTGTTGTGTTTGCAGTAAAGTTGGCAACCAAAGTCCGGTTTCCGCTTAATGTGAAAGTGTATTCTGCATTAGTTGAAACAACGTTAGCACCTTCTTTCCAGCTTGTAAATGTAAATCCGGAAGTTGGAACTGCGGTTACGGTAACCGAAGCGCCTGAGTCAAATGAACCTGCTCCGGTGGTAATTCCACCATTTGCCGGAAGGGCAGAGAGTTGTACGTTGAATTTTATTGTTTCAGCGGTAAAGTTAGCTACCAAAGTCCGGTGGCCACTTATTGTAAAAGTGTAATCAGTATTTGTTGATACAATGTTGGCACCTTCGGTCCAGTTCTTAAATGTATAACCAGTTGCGGGCACGGCTGTTACTTTCACCGAAGTCCCCGAATCAAATGATCCTGCTCCTGAAGCAGTTCCACCAATCGTTGGAAGTGAGGAAAGTACTACATTGTATTTTACAGTTTCGGCAGTAAAGTTGGCTGTCAAATCCCGGTTACCACTTACTGTGAATGCGAAATCTTTATTTGTTGATACTATATTTGACCCTTCTGTCCAGTTTGTAAAAACATAACCATTATTTGGCAATGCCGAAACTGTGATCGCCGAGCCTGTTTCAAAAGTTCCTGCTCCACTGGTATTACCTCCTGATAACGGATTTGAAGTCAAAGTAATTTGCGGTATGGTTGTAAAGGTCCATACGTAATTATCTTCAAGCGATATAGCGTCGAAATTCATTGCTCCGGTGGTAACAGTTCCGGTATATGTAGTATTTGGCAAAAGATCGTTGAAAGGATTAAAAGAAACAGTTGTTCCGTCGTAAGTAATCAAGCCTGCAACGGTTGATCCTCCTTGTGTAATCGTAAATGTGTTATTATTTAAAGTAAACGGATTCATCGGCATATTAAATGACGCTGTTACAGTTTTATTTAAAGCTACACCAGTTGCCAGGTTTGCCGGGTCTGTAAAAATTACTAATGGTATTTCTCCGGTACAACCTGTGCAAAATTGCCATGTATAATTGTTTTCAAGAGCAACACCCTGAACGTTCTTCGCTCCGGTTGTGATTGTTCCGGTAAATGTTGTATTGTTCGGAAGATCAACAGTTGGATTAAAGGATGCAGTTGTTCCTTCGTAAGTTACAACACCCGAAATTGGAGTTTCTCCCTGTGTTATGGTAAACGTTGTTGTATTAATCGTCGAAGGATTCATGGGCATATCAAAGGTCGCAGTGATTGTTTTTTCACACGCAACAGATACTTCACGGTCTTTTGGATCGGTTAATATTACATGTGGAGGCGCAACTAATGAGGTTGTAAATGTCCATACATAATTTGCCGCCATTGGAGTACCCTGTAAATTTTTTGCACCTGTGGTAACTGTGCCTGTGTAAACCTTGTTTGATAAAAATGGATTTGTCGGCGTGAATGTTGCCATTGTTCCATTATAAGTAACAATTCCGGGTATTTGTGTTTCACCCTGGTATATGGTAAAAGTGGTTGAATTAATAGTCAATGGATTCATTGGCATATTAAACGTGGCAGTCACAATTTTATCAAGTGCTACACCTGTCGCAAGATTAGCCGGATCGGTTAAAATCACCTGTGGAACAATATCTGTACTGAATGTCCAGACATAATTGGCTTGTAATGCATTGCCATTTAGGTCCTTAACCGATGTTGTGACTGTTCCGGTATAAGTAGTATTGGGTAACAGGTTGCTGGAGGGTGTAAAGTAGGCAGTTGCCCCGCTATACGTAATTGTTCCCGTAACAGCAGTTGGACCAACTATTGTAAATGACAAATTGGTAATAGTTTCGGGATTCATTTCCTCTTCGTTAAAGGTTACCGAAATTACCTGATTAAGAGGCACTCCTGTTGCCTGATTAGTTGGAATTGTTGATATCACCTCAGGGCATACTCCAATGATTTCATTGAAATCATCTTTTTTGCAACCTATAAATACTACAACCATCATTAAAGTAATGGCTGCAATTAGTTTCTTCGTTTTCATGATTATTAAATTTAATTATACAAGAATTTACTTTGATAAAGGTAAGCCTGTCGAACCGGCTAAATGTTACATAACTTTTGCCAAGAGTTACATCATTCTCACATTCAGGTATCTGAAAGTGTATCAAAAAAAAGCCCCCATCATAAAAATCACGACGGGAGGCTTTTAATAATATCACGTTATTGTTTTGAAATCAGTTTACCTGACTGAATAATTTTTTTGTTTACAATTACTTTGTAGAAATAAATCCCTGATACAAGCTGGCTTGTTGTAAGGGTAGTCAATTGTTCGGTGATGTTCGAAAAAATCACTTCATCACCCAGTGCATTGTACATCCTGAATTCAAGGTTTTCAATTTCCAGTGTCTCGTTTATTTCGATGTCGATAGAGTTTGAAAAAGGATTCGGATAAACAGCAATAGCTGTGTTGGATTTTGTTCCGTCGAAAGAAACAACGCTGGTAGTGACATTATTATTCAAAACCGGATCAAAATCTGCTGTTTCGTAACCACAAACCCAAAGAGTTACTGCCCTCGATACAACATCTGGTTCGCATATTCCGCTGACAACAACATTGTAGTTTGATGAAGCATCGGATAAATGAACTGGTTTTATTGTCAGTTTAGAAGTGTTTGAACCCGAAATATTACCACCATCGGTGAGATTGATATTTCCGTTTCGCCACTGGTAAGTAAGATCGGTGCCAGTTGCAACTACAGAGAAACTAACTGAATCACCTGTCCATACTACCTGACTGACAGGTTGTTTGGTGATTTCTGGTGCAACACTCACTTCCAGCGATACTCTTACCGAAGTTATCTCGTTTGGTGAACACGATGTGCCGTCGATTACAACGTTATAATCATCTGCAATATCTGATACATTTCCCGGGTCGATGGTGAGTGTGGCTGTATTAGCCCCTGAAATATTTCCGCCATTCACGATGTTTACATTCCCTTTTCTCCACTGATAAGTCAGCCCTGAACCGGACGCAACCACCTCAAAAATGGCAGGGTCGCCGGCACAAATTATCTGGTCAACAGGTTCGGAAATAATCATCGGGGCCGATTTAGTATCTAATGAAACATATACCGACGTATCATTTGGTGCACATATTCCCGAAACAATTACATTGTAATTTGGTGCCACATCCGATTCATCAACTGGATCAATGGTTAATACAGGCGTATTTACTCCTGAAATGTTATCCCCGTTCACGAGCTTCACATTTCCTTTTCGCCACTGGTAAGTAAGTCCTGTTCCAATTGCACCCACCCAGAAGTTAACCTTACATCCCGAACAAATCAACTGATCAATGGGCTCCAAAATAATTTCCGGGGCAACGTTTACTGAGAATGAAACATTTACCGATGTGTCATTTGGCAAACATTCTCCCGATACAACTACATGATAACCCGTTGTTGCATCGCAAATATCAATAGGATTTATGGTAAGAGTTGCAGTATTTGCGCCCGAGATATTTCCACCATCAACCAGATTTAAATTTCCCTTCATCCATTGATAAGTAAGACCTGATCCGGTTGCCAAAACTGTAAAACTTACCTGGTCACCGGTACATCCTGTTTGATTGATTGGTTCTGTTATAATGACAGGAGCCATATTTACCATTAATGTAATGGTGTCTGTTCCTTCGCAACCATTAATGTCGGTTACAATAACCGAATAGTCCCCGGCTTGTGTAACCACAATTCTTTGGGTTATTTCGCCGGTACTCCACAAATACGAATCTCCTTCAGTGGCAGTTAGTATAGTTGCTTCTCCTTCGCAAATTTCGGTTTTACCATCAATTGAAACTATCGGTGATGGAAAAACTTCCACCATAATTTCTGCCATACTCTGACAGCCATTGAGGTCGGTTACCACAATTGAATAGTTACCCGATTGTGAAACCGTAATACTCTGCGTATTTTCGTTTGTACTCCACAGATACGATTCAGCAGGAGAGGCAGTCAATACGGAAGATTCACCTTCGCAGAAATCATCACCAGTGATTGAGACCAGCGGTGACGGGAAAACTTCCACCTTAATTTCTGCCATATTCTGACAGCCATTGAGGTCGGTTACAACCACTGAATAGTTTCCCGATTGCGTAACCATAATACTCTGCGTATTTTCGTTTGTACTCCACAGATACGATTCAGCGGGAGAGGCAGTTAATATTGAAGATTCGCCTTCGCAGAAATCGGTATCGCCATTGATTGAGACCAGTGGTAAAGGATATTCTGTTATTAGTATTTGCGCGCTCCCTTCACATCCATTTTCATCAATTACCTGCACAGAATAGATACCCGCCTGTGAAACCACAATGCTTTGGGTAATTTCATTGGTATTCCACAAATACGATTGCCCGACTGTGGCAGTAAGAATTGTTGAACCGCCCTCGCAAAAACCGGTGTTGCCTGAAATGTTTATTATTCGTTGTTGAAGCATTACAACATTTACCTGATCGGTTCCTTCACATCCATTAATATCAGTAACTTCTACCGAATAGATACCGGCCAGAGAAACATTAATACTTTGGGTAATTTCGCCAGTACTCCACAAATATGAAACAGCTTGTGAAGCAGTAAGAATGGTTGAACCACCATTGCATAATTCGGTTATGCCATTGATATTAACTATGGGCGAAGGATAAACGATAACCTCAACCTGGTTGCTTCCAGTGCAACCGTTAATATCAGTTACTTCTACCGAATAGATGCCGGCCAGAGAAACATTAATACTTTGGGTAATTTCACCGGTACTCCATAAATATGAAACAGCTTGTGAAGCAGTAAGAATGGTCGATTCTCCCTGGCAGAAATCGTTATCACCAGTGATTGAGACCAGCGGTGAAGGATAAACTATAACCTCCACCTGGTTGCTTCCAATGCACCCATTAATATCAGTTACTTCTACAGAATATATACCGGCTTGAGAAACTTCAATGCTTTGGGTAATTTCGCCGGTACTCCATAAATATGAAACAGCTTGTGAAGCAGTAAGAATGGTTGATTCTCCTTCGCAGAAATCAGTGTCACCAGTAATTGTGACCATTGGTGAAGGATAAACGATAACCTCTACCTGGTTGCTTCCAGTGCAACCGTTAATATCAGTAACTTCTACAGAATATATACCCGCCAGAGAAACTTCAATGCTCTGGGTAATTTCGCCGGTACTCCACAAATATGAAACAGCTTGTGAAGCAGTAAGAATGGTCGATTCTCCTTCGCAGAAATTAGTGTCACCAGTAATTGTGACCATTGGTGAAGGATAAACAATAACCTCTACCTGGTTGCTTCCATTGCAACCGTTAATATCTGTAACTTCTACCGAATATATACCCGCCAGAGAAACTTCAATGCTTTGGGTAATTTCGCCGGTACTCCACAAATATGAAACAGCTTGTGAAGCAGTAAGAATGGTTGAGCCACCTTCACAAAATTCAGTAATACCGTTGATAGTCACAACGGGCAAAGGATTTACGCTTACCTGAACCGAATCTGTTCCGTCGCATCCATTAATATCGGTAAGTACCACCGAATAAATACCTGATTGAGAAACCGTGATGCTTTGGGTTGTTTCGTTTGTGCTCCATAGATATGCTTCGCCTGCGGTAACTGTCAGAACAGAAGAACTCCCCTGGCAAAATTCTGTATCGCCGGTAATTTGAACAATAACCTCATCGCAAAGATTCGGATTGTTTAATAAACCACCACCAGCAAATGTTACAGCTCCATTTCGTGCAAGCAGCCTGCCGGCTACCTGAGCCCCTGTATTCAGTGTTATCGAAGTTAATGCAAGAATATTTCCGGCAAAATCGGTATAATCGCCAATGGTTGCAGAAGATCCAACCTGCCAATAAACATTTTTAGCTTTGGCACCGTTTGTAAGAATAACATTACCCCCTGTTGGTGAAGGAAAAGGTCCACCACCAATAGTGGTAAAAGCTGAAGCAACCTGGAATATCCAAACAGCATTTATATCACCACCGGCGTCAAGTGTTAAATTGCCCGATTGAATTGATAGGGTAGAAGCTGATTTATAAACACCCGGAGCGAGAGTTTGACCACCTAAATCACCAGAAACTTCAGGGAAGGTGGGAGTTGCACTTTCTGCTTCAAGATAGGCATCGACTAAATCTTGCTTCGCCTGAACCATAAGGGTTAACGGATCGTAATCGGCGGCATAAACCTGTCCGTTTATTACGCTGTAACTTCCGGTTATTGCTGAAAGAAGTCCCGGGTGTAAACCCACGTTCATGTCGTTAACTACAGTTGTGGTTCCGTTAAAACTGATTGCGGTACCAGCAAGTACTCCGAAATCGACAGTCGATTTCAGATCAGGTGCAATTTGTCCGATCCCTGACCTCGGAAAAGCTAATAAAGCTATTGTTAAAAAAAGTAAAATTTTGTTTTTCATATCCATTGTATTAAAGATTAATAATGTGCTTTCTACCATTCAAAGGTTAGCTATTTCACGTGGCTGAGTATTACACAATTCGTTGTTTATATTACATCATTCACACATTTTAAAAGTCAATTAGCTAACATTCAAAATGCTGTGATTTTCGGTTCATATTTCAACTGTGCATACAATTGCTTTCGGGCAAAAAAAAATCTGCGTTTAACTATTTCAATATTTAATTGAAGTATTTGGGCCATCTCCCTGAATTTGTAACCTTCAGCGAACATTGTAAAAGAAATTTTATAATCATTCTCAATAGCCTCAATTGTTTCTTTCATTTCTGATTTCTGAAAATTAAAGACAAAGAAACCGCGCACTTTTTTTACAAAATGCGCGGTGAATCAGCTTCTGAATCAATGTTTATTTATTGATATAAAAGCTTATATATTTCCTGTAAATCGGGCGAAAGAATAATTTCTGTCCTGCGGTTTTCGGCACGCCCTTCGGTAGTTGTATTTGTGCTAACCGGATGAAACTGACTTTTCCCGGAAGCTGTAATGCGACCTGAATCGAACCCGTTATCTTTTGTAAGAATCCGTACAATTGAAGAAGCCCGTGCGGTACTTAAATCCCAGTTGTCTTCAAACATTTTTGTTTTAATCGGCACATCATCGGTATGTCCTTCAATGGCAACCGTAAAATCATTCGAACTGTTCAAAACAACAGCAAGTGTTTTAAGTGCTGCTTTTCCTTTCGGATCAACAACGTCGCTACCCGATTTAAACAGCAGTTTTTCTGCCAGTGAAACATAAACTTTCCCATCTTTCTGATAGACATTCAGTTCATCGGTCTTGTAATTCATTAATGCTTTCGAAATTGAATTCTTAAGATTATTTGTCTTTTCAGTTTGTGCCTGTATGATGTCCTGAAGGCTTTTTAACCGCTTTGCCTGGTCGGCGATGGTCATTTTCGACTGAGTGGCAATCAACAACAAATCATTTTGCATTGAGGCATAATCTTTCAGAACTGCTTCGTTTTGTTTTTGAAATGTTGCTTTGTCCTCGTTCATTTTGGTTACCTGATTGTTACAATCGTTTAACCGACTGAGGTTGTCTGCATTTTCCCTTTGCAATTTATTGGCTCTCGTTTCGGAGGCAGTAAATTTTTTGTTCGATACGCACGATGTAGATAACATTACGGCAATCAATGCAAGAAAAGTAAAATAGCGAATTGATTTTTTCATTTTTCCCCTTTTAGTAAATTATTTATGAGTGAAAGTTGAGCATATTCAGGATGGAAAGTGTTACATAACTTTTGCGAAGAGTTACATCATTCACACATTTCGCTAAATGCTTGTGTATTCTTTAAGCAACTGATTGCTAAATTGGTGGCTTTTCAATTTTTCCAAAGATTTTTCTTTTATCTGCCTGACTCTTTCCCTTGTTAATCCAAAATCATTTCCAATTTTATCAATCGGTTGAGCTACATAACCATTTAGTCCATAGAAATTGCGTAAAATATTTGCATCTCTTGGCTTTAGTGTGTTAAGTAATCGCTCAATATCAGTACAGAGCGAATTTTTAATTAGTCCGGATTCGGGGCTGGGAGAGTCTTCATTGAACATCAGGTCGCTCATACTCTCATTTCCCTCACCAACAGGTGTATCTATTGACATAAAATGAGAATTCAGAAAATTCATGGCATCTTCTATAATTACGGGTTGCATTTCCATCAAATCAGATAATTCTTCAATCGTTGGTTCACGAAAAAACTCATGGCTCAGTTGATTAAATGCTTTACTAATTTTATTATTTAATCCTATTTTATTTACCGGCAGCCTTACAAGGCGCGAGTTTTCGGCAATGGCCTGCATAATAGCCTGTCTAATCCACCAAACAGCATAAGTAATAAACTTAAATCCGCGGTTTTTATCAAATCGTTGAGCAGCCTTAATCAATCCCAGATTTCCTTCGTTAATTATATCAACTAACTTAATACCTTTGTTTTGGTATTGTTTTGCTACTGAAACAACAAACCGAAGATTAGCACTAACTAATTCTCCAAGAGCCCGGGGGTCGCCAATGGCAACCCGTCCGGCAATTTCAATTTCCTGTTCTGTTGACAAAACCGCTATTTTACTGATTTCGCTCAGGTACATATCCAGCGTCATACTATCGCGGTTAGTTATCTGATTTGAAATTTTTAATGCCCTCATAAAATTTTGTGAGTTTAAATTTTTTGTGACCCAAAAATCGCCGAATTGCGATCTTGAAGTATTACAGAATTCAGTAAAAAATTTACATCATTCACACATTATTATGAAAAAAATACCATGCTGAAATTCAGCATGGTATCTCATTGACCCTTCTTCTGCAAAATGCTGCGAAAATTGAAATTTTATTCTTTTTCGAAAGTCATTTTACAGTTTAGTCTCCATTTTTTGATTACTCCATTCTCAACTTCAGCGGTTAAATTTTTTACATACACTGAGCGTATATTACGAATGGATTTTGAAGCCTCTGAAACTGCCTTTTGTGTTGCATCTTCCCAACTTTCTTTCGACTCGGCCATGAGTTCAATTACTTTTAATAGTGCCATAATTTTCTGTTTTAAGTTAAATATGATTATACCTTTTTTTCTTTCGGAACTTTTAACCCTTCATGACGAGCTTCGCTTATTCCGATAGCGATTGCCTGGTTGCGGTTTTTCACAATTCCACCTGCTCCGTTCTTACCCGATTTTAACACTCCTTGTTTAAATTCCTGCATCACCTCTTCTATTTTCTCCTGTGCTTTTTTTGAATATTTAGCCATAATTGTTGTACTTATAAGTAGTTTCTGAGTGCCAGTGTATCGTTCTTTCTGGTTTCACGAATCACTGAACCGGCGCTGTTTGTATCGGTGGGTTCAGGTGGTATATCCTGAGATATACCACTGGTTATTTGATTATTTACTTCCTTTTCGGCTGACAATTGACTGAGCGGATTGTAAGTCAGCTGACTGTTTTGATTGCGATCGTTCATTTTCATTTTATTGTCTTAAAAAGTTATTTCACCAATATTTGTTGAAGCACCCACAACTACAGTTTTTCCTGTTAATGTTACCGGTAAAAGTGGCAGGGGAGGAGTTACTGTAATGTTGTAAACGCCAGCCGGTAATCCTGCAACAAGAAAATCACCATTGGAATTATTGAGTGATGTGTAAAAGGTAATACCATCAGAAGTTACTGAAATAGCTGCAATTACACCAGCTGTTGTTACGTGCCCCTGTATTGAACCCGATATTGCAATATCAATAGTTCTTATCACTGGTTTTAGCTGGTATTCACCATTACCTTTTGCAACAATCGATTGATTTGCATCAAAATCGAGCAGAATACTGTAAGAAACACCCGGCTCTAAAGTCTGATGAACCTGAATTTTTAATCCTGATTGTTCTGCACTTGGTGTGCTGAGCTGATAAACTGTTCCATCAATTGTAACTGAGTTGTTTGATCCTAAAATCAACCTGATTTGTGAAATAGTTCCTGGTTCGAGGTCACCGGTTGCAATTAGTGTGTTAAGTCCGTTGGTGAAATCCAGCAGATCATAAATATCGTTATTTGTATTCATCATGTATAATGCTCCGCCATTGCCGGTTACTTCAACGCCAATCACATCAATCATCACCGAGTTGTAAACTCCGGGTGCGTCAGTCATCAGAACCGAAAGGTGTGCCATATCTTTTCCTTTATCGTCGTTGCAAGCGCCTAAAGTGAGAATAAACATGAGAGAAAAAAATCCATTTATAATCCATTGTTTTTTAATCTGTATTGATTTCATAGCATCTAAATTTTATAATTATTTATGTGACAAAGGTGAGGTCATTAAATATGAATTGTATTACAAAATTCCCGCTTTATGTTACATCATTCACACATTGAATGGGAAACAAAACGGAGTTAAGTAATATGACGTATTAGCCAGCATCCCCCTTTATCCTCCTCGAGAAATCGTGACAGGCTCTCAAGGTGAGAATCGCTGTGAATTCAGCCGGAATAAGCTTGTAACAATTACCCCCTTTGAGGTGGCAGGAGGTAAGTAGATGCGACAACATATTATTCTCATAACTGATGACTACTATTCGATTCTAACTGAATAGGAATTCGGAGTTATTTTATGTCCGTGTGTGTTTGCATACACTTTTGTAAACTCGGCGCCAAAATAGAGTATGATGGCAGAATAGAACACCCACAAAAAAATTAAAATTACCGAGCCTGTTGCACCATACCAGGTTGCAATTGCCGAACCTCCAAGGTAAGCGCCCATGCCAAATTTGCCAAGCATAAACAAAAAAGCTGTAAACGATGACCCAATGATACAATCTTTTAAAGCCACTTTCCCGTCGGGCAAAGTTTTGTAAATAAGGGTAAATAATAGTGTAACAACAACGAAAATGGTAATCAGGTTAACTACATAAAAAAGATATATGGTATCCATTGCAAAAAATGCTGCCAATCTTACATTTAAAATATCCATTAAGGCATTAAATATTAAACCAACCAGCATTAAAAAGCCCATAGAACCAATCATTGAGAACGACATCAGACGATTTACAAGAAATTTTATAATTCCGCGTTTGGGTTTTGCCTTAATGCCCCAAATAGAATTGATTGAGGCCTGAATTTCGGTAAATACGCCGGATGCTCCTATCAGCAGAATAACTCCACCGATTATAGTAGTGAATAAATTATTACCCGAGAGCTTCACATTTTTTATTACATCCTGTATTTGCATCGCTGAATCGGCTCCCACCAATCCCTTTATCTGTCCGAATATTTGGCCCTGCACAGCTTCTGTTCCAAAAAAGAATCCCGACAGGCCGATGATGATAATCAGTAACGGAGGCAAAGAAAAAATGGTCCAAAACGACAATGCTGCACTTAACTTAATCACATCGTCGGCAAAAAATCCTTTTACAGTTTCTTTCAGAAGATAACCGATTTTATGCGCTTTACTTTTTAATTCCCTGGTTTTTGATATCATTTCTTTTTGTTTCATTGGTAAGTGACTTTAGCCGGTTTGCCGATTTCAAAATCATTGAAACCGAAATCGGTGGTTTTAAATGAATTCAGTTTAATAATATTTTTTCCGTTGCCTGGAATGGAGGGATAAAATGCGACCGACAACTGAAATGTATTCATCACGAGATGCAGGTTTTTAATTAAAACACCAAACCCAATTTGCGAGTAAACTTTACTGTTTCTAAATCCATTTACATCGTTGGCCAACATACCCAGGGTGATATTAAAAAACGGGCCAAAACGGAACCCGATAAAATTCCACGGTGCGTACGACTGTGTCTGTAATGTAAGCAAAAGTCGGCTGGTGCCGGAGAGTCCGACACTGTTAAACCCATCGATACCGTAGCCATCTTTCAGGGTTAAACTATCGGTAACGAACATATTTTTACCTGTAATAAACTCCGGCTTTATAAATTGTCTGAATTTCCATTTCCCGACTTCAATCAAACCGGTAAAATAGTTCATACCTGCTTTAAAAACAGCCTGTTCAGTATGTGATTCATTAATGAAAGTTCCGTATTCGAAGTTGGAGCCAAAATATCCCCACGGATAATAATTACCAAAAGAGATGCGCCCGCCCAAATAGAACCGGCCAATATTGTTTTTATGCTGATAACCGCCGGTAAGACTGAAAACTTTGCCAACAGGAACATCTTCAGTAATGCCAAAATCGAAAATGTATTTGTCCTGAACGTATTTTCGGGTTGAGATTCCAAAACTTGCCATGTAAAAATTTTCATCGGTATAAAAATGCGCAGTATCGTACATCTCAATTGGTTTTTCGGCAAAACGGATGCGTAAAAACCGTGCGGCAGAAATAAAATTGGTTGTACGAATATATTCCGTGTTTCCACTAAATAGTTGAATGGCGCTACCTGCCCAATAATCCTGCACATTAAAATTAATTTTCTGTAGGTCGGGAAAAAGGTTGCCTGTGTAAACAGAATCGCTGCGAAAATGAGCAAAGTTTACTCCGGCTGCCCATTTTGCAAATGGCGAAAAAAACGGACGGTCGATTGCAAAACTGCGCGCTGAATTTCCAGATTCGTCGATATTAAAATGAAGGTTCGAATTAATGTATGTATTGCGGATGTTGGGAATATAATAATTTGTGGTGTAAGCAACAGCGCCTTTTTCGTGGTTCCAGGTCAAATCGTTCTGAAACTCGTGTCCCAGACCAATAAAATTGTTTTCCCTGATTTTTAAATTTATACGCGAATCGGAAACCGAACCTCCGGGAATAATGCTCCATTTATCGAGTTCGCGGATAAATATATCGACCGAGTCGGAGTTGACTGAAACAGATTTTACGATAAACGATACGTCGCTGACATAACTCATACTGCGAACAAGGCGTTCCGATTCTTTTACCAGCAACGAATCGAATGGTTGATTTCTGCGGATAAGTAAAAGGTTTCGAATGGTGATGTTGTGCGATTCGACGTGTATTTTGTTTCCTGTCTTTGTGATAAAGTTAGGCTGTGATTTTATGGAGTCACCAATAGAGAATCCAAACGGATCGAGGGTTACAATGTTGATGTTTCTGATGGTTTTTCCTTCGAAGGTGGAATACGGTTTTTGTATGAGTTTTTTATAGGTTTTCTTTTTGGCATCCTTTTTTGTATCTGGTGAAGCTGGTTTAAAAAACAATTGGTACATAAATTTGGTAAACTTTCGTTTTACCGAGAACGATTCAATGTGCTGATAAATCAGTGTTGAATCTTTTTTTGCAGGTGTTTCCTGTGCAAAAGCAAAATCACAAATGGAGATTGAAATAATGACAAGTACAAGAATATTTCTGAACCAGATTTGCATTTCTCATTTTTGAGTATTGATTATCAAGTATCAAGTATCCAGTATCAAGAATCAAGTATGTTATTTCTTCTCATCCTCACCTCCAGTTTCAAGCTTGTTTAGCTTTTCATCTTCAATGCGCTTTTTTTCGGCTTCTTCTTTTGCTTTCTTTTTAAAATATCCTCTGAAAAGAAAATTATGCTTCAACGCCTCCATGTTTTCATTCAGGCCAACACTGCTTTCTTTCAGATTAACAACAGTTACATCGAGGTTGGTGGCGAGGGTTGTATCTTGTATTAACCTGCCCAATGTTCCTTCGCCGCTGTTTATTTTTGTCATAATTTCGCCAAGCTGATTTGAAGCTACTTCGGTTTTTGCTACGGTTTTTTGCAGACTCTTCATAAAAGCAAACGCATTTTCCTTGGTAACTTCAATGGTTTCATCCAGTCCTTCAGAACTCTTTTTGAAATTTCCAATAATCTGATCAATGTTTTCTGCCACAGTAGAATCCTGGATTAACTTACCAAGTGTTCCCCTCCCGTTATTGATATCGATCATAATTTCAGCAAGCTGAAGCGTAATAACTTCGGCATTCACCGCGGTTGCCTGCAAACTCACAATAATGTCGTCGGTTTCAACAGGCTCTTTCGAAAGAATATGTTGTCCGTTTTTTGCCATTGCTGCATCGGTGCTTCCTTGTGTAACAATCAGCACCCTGTCGCCAATAATTCCTTCTGAACCAATGCCGGCTTTGCTGTCATCTTTAATAAATTGCTGGACCGATTTTTTTATCATCAGGTCAACCTGAACCGTTGAGTCGTTGATAATGATGATATTATCAACAGTGCCGACTGTAATTCCCGAGAAACGGACATTGTTACCCACCTGTAAGCCGCTTACGTTTAAAAAAGTGGTTGTGATTTTAAAAACCGGGTCGAATAAATGCTGCTGTTTGCCGATAATAAAAATTGCGATTACAAAAACGGCAATTCCACCGGCTATAAACATGCCCAACCTCGCTTTGAATTTTGGTGTATGATTATCCATTGTGTTGAATTTTAATTTCTTTCATTTTTCTTTTGTTTTTTGAAAAAGGATGTGATCAACGGGTCGGTTGACTTTTCGAAATCATCGATATCACCTTCCATATAAACCTCGCCATCTTTTAGCATAATCACCCGGTCGGCAGTGGCACGGGCACATTCAATGTCGTGTGTGATGATGATGGATGAAGTTTTGTACTTTTTCTGAACCTCATTAATCAGCCAGCTTATTTCATCAGATGTAACCGGGTCGAGCCCAGTTGTAGGTTCGTCGTACAACATTATCATCGGATCGACAACAATTGTACGCGCCAGGCTTGCCCGTTTGCGCATTCCGCCTGAAAGTTCAGAGGGCATTTTATTTAATGTGTCGGCCAGTCCCACGTTTTCCAAAACCTCTTTTATCTTTTCGTCAATTTCTTTTTGTGAAAGGTTTTTTCGGATTCTTTTTAACGGGAATTCGAGATTCTGTTTGATTGTCATCGAATCATAAAGCGCACCGCTCTGAAAAAGAAAACCAATTTTTTCTCTTAGCGTTGCCAGTTCCTTTCTCTGCATTTCACTAATATTCTCGCCTAAAACTGTAATGGTTCCCTGGTCGGGGTTTAACAAGCGTACAATACATTTTATAAGCACAGATTTCCCTGAGCCCGATTTCCCAAGCACCACGAGGTTTTCGCCATCAAAAAGCTGTAACGACAGATTTTTTAAAACTTTCAGATCAGCAAAACCCTTGCTGAGGTTATTAATTTCAATAACCTGTTGAGGTGTTTTTGCAGTTTTGGCATCAGCCGTTTTTGTGTTCTCCATGTTTCTATTCTTCAAACTATAAAAGCATATCAGTGATTTGCACTGCAATTAAATCCACAATTATCACAAGCAGCGATGAAAGCACCACTGCCGAGTTGGCCGCTTTGCCCACGCTCTCGGTACCGCGGCCGGCAGTGTATCCCATGTAACAGCCAACAAAACCGATTACGGCTCCAAAAAAGAATGTTTTAATAATGGCAGGAAAGAGATCAATAAAATCGACAACCCGGAATGCCTGTGAAAAGAAGAGCGTGAAAGTCACGTCTCCTTTGATATTTGCACCGGCCCAGCTTCCTAAAATTCCGAGTGCATCGGCATATAAAACCAACAGCGGAATCATCAGCGTTGCTGCCAAAACCCGTGTAACAACCAGAAAACGAATAGGATTGGTGGAAGAAACTTCCATGGCATCAATTTGTTCGGTTACTTTCATCGAACCCAGTTCGGCACCCATGCCCGAACCAATTTTCCCGGCACAAATTAATGCCGTAATTACCGGCCCCATTTCCCTGATGAGCGATAATGCCACCATTCCGGGAAGTACTGATACTGCTCCAAAATCGACCAAAACAGGTCGCGATTGTATGGTAAGTACAAGCCCCATAATGAGTCCGGTTACTGAAATCAGTGGTAATGTTTTATTCCCAATCAGATAACATTGGTGAAGGAATTCTTTAAATTCAAACTGGCGCGAAAACGTTTCTCTTGTAGTAATTAACACAAACAAAAAAAAGTCACCGGCCCCCGAAAAGAAAACATTTGCTTTCTGAGTTTTTTCAATGGTCTTCTCACTCAGCTTTATCACATGCTTTTTTACATCGGGCAGTTTTGGGATTTTTTTAATAATCGGACTAATGATTTTTACCATAAATTATTGAAATTTAACATTTTAGTCCTGTTATTGTTATTTATTGTCACGAAGTAAAGGTCATAGATATAAACCTGATGTATGTTACATATTTACAGAAATGATTTGCATAATTCACACATTTCTGGCAATTATACTATCGTACTGTCAATTCGTATTTTAGATGGATTATTGAATTGAAACACCTTCTAAAATTCAACTTTCTGTTATCGGGTGGTGTTATTTTAGTTTCAGTTTTTTAAAAATTGGCGCAATTTTTATGATTGGGGGCATGGTATCGCCCAATAAAAATCCCCACGGTTTAAGCGGTTCCACATTATCAAAAATAAGTTTTATAATTGCCAGCAGCGGAATGGAAAGAAACATGCCGGGAATACCCCATAATGCGTTACCGGCAATTACAATTATTATCGAAAAAAGTGCATTTATTTTTACTTTTGAGGCTACGATTTTAGGAATGATAAAATTGTTATCGACAAACTGAATAATCGAATAAGCAGCAAAAACATAAATCATATACTCGGGTGATTTGGTAACCAGGGCTACAATCATGTAAAGTGCAACACTGATAACCCCACCAATATATGGGATAATATTGAGCAGTGCCCCGATAATGCCAAGCAGAATAGCATATTCAATTCCAAGTGCCCACAGTGCAAGTGTATTTAAGGTGGCAACAATTACAAATTCGAAAATCAGCCCGATCAGATATCGTTGAATAACTATTTTGGTTTGGGTAACCATTTTACTTACCCGGCTCTGATTGTCATGGCTGAAAAGCTTAAAAATAAAATCGCGTAATAGCGGTTGGTAATACAATATCATAAAGACATATACAGGTATTAAAAACAGAATTACCAGTCCGTTCCCAATTACAACCAGTGTTTGTCCGATAGCGGCGCTGCCCCGGTTAATTAACTCCTGTTTGGCGGTAGCAATCCAGTGGTGTATTTTTTCCGGATCAATATCATACCGAATCGAAGCATCGGCAATGTTTTGGGTAAATATTGAATTGAATTTTTCGGAAAGGAGAAGCGATGATTCGTTAACCCGTTGTATCTGTTTGATTATAAGCGTACCAAAAGCTGCAATTATTACTGAGGCAATAAGAAAAACAATGGCTATGGCAAGAATGCGGTTCATTTTAAACCGGATGAGGTAGTTAACTGCCGGATGCAGAACTATAGCAATTATGGTTGCAAATACAAGCGGAACAACTATGCGTTGGGTAATATACAGTATGGTTATAAATGCAAATAACCCGATAATAATGAGAGACGATTTAACGTAGATGGGAATCTGACTTTCTCCTTCCTTCACGGTTTTGAATAATTTGTTTCTGTTTTCCTGAAAATATTTTGAAAAATAAACTTGCCGAATGCTATAATATTATCGGGATGTTGGGCAACAAGATTTGTAATACCCAACTGCAAAACAGCACCAAACAGCTTTCTGAGATTACTGTCTGACTCCCTGATAACAGCTTTTCGCGAAAGATAACCTGCTGTTAGCCCGATGGCAGCGCTAATTGCATTATTGGCAAGATAGGGTGATGATTTCATTTCGTTCAGCGTATTTGCAATCAGATTTGCAGGTTTTAAACTTTCTGTGATTAAAAAAAACTGTTCTCTGAGTTGGATTGCATGAAAAGTTTGTTGTTCTTCCAGTACTTGAATTTCCAGTTTAAGGTCTGCCGATGTTGTTATATTTCCCATTTCATTTTATTTAAGCAGTTGTTTTACCAGATTATTGCAGATTTTACGCTTGATTTTTTTATGCATAAAAAAATGTATAAAAAGCCCGGTCACGCCATAAAAAGCCCCAACGACAAGAAAGCCATAAAAGAAATTTCCCAAAATTTCACCGAGCCAGAAAGCAAGGCCCATACTAAATAAAAGAATAAAAAGAAAAATGATGATAAGGACAATGAAATGAGGAATTAAAGACGAAACCACATCGGCTGTTTTATCAACAGATTTAAGTTTTACCAGTTCAAAGCCAGATTTGCCATAATCGAGAGCGTTTTCAATCAGCGCTTCAACCTGTTTTATTTTATTTTCCATAACCAAATATTTTTGTGTTAAATTTTGTCTGTTGAACTACTGTCAACAGCTTTTAGCCTGTTGCAGATTGAAAAGACCCCATGAATCTAATTCCCCGTTCAATCAGGTTATTTTTGCCTCCTTCTTTTGCCAGCATACGCTAACTGACATTCGAATTGTAACATTTTCAACCTTGTTGATTGTACCGGGGAATTTTTTATCAATTTTCTGTTTTCATCTTCAGGTTTCTAATCCTGTTGTGTAAGCAGTTATGATTTCTTTATTATCAAACCAGAGAACTATTCGGTTTTCAACCTGGCTTCTTCGGTGCTGTTCATTTTCTTGTCGGCATAATCTTTAACCTCGTCCTGAACCTTTTCCATTTTCCCTTTAAACATTTCAAGTAATTCATCGAACTTGTCTTTTAAATCGCCGGCGTAATCTTCACCTTTCTTCAAAATCCTTCTGCGGGTTTTCGATCCTTTTGCAGGGGCGAATAAAATTCCAGCCAATGCACCGGCAGCAACACCTGCCAATAATCCTAACACTACTTTTCCTGAACTCATAATTTTAATTTTTAATTGTTTAATTATTCAGCTGAAATAAAGGTCAGCTTTCCCTGGAGAAAGGCGATTCAATGTTTTTGAACGACATAATGCCTTCATCCGTTTTCGCTTTATTTTGATGCGTTGTAATATTTCATGGCTTCGGGCATAAATTGTTTCAGCTTTCTTATCCGTGTTTCGTCAGAAGGGTGGGTGCTTAAAAATTCAGGTGGTTTTGCGCCGCCAGCCGATGACATTCTTTGCCAGAATGCAATCGCTTCCTGTGGGTTATAACCAGCCATAGCTGCAAAAATTAGTCCGTACTGGTCAGCTTCAGTTTCCTGTTGCCGCGACCACGGTAACATTGCCCCAACCTCGCTCCCGATGGCATACGATTGCAAAAATAAATCCTGTGTTTGCTGGGGTTTTTGCGACAATGCCACTTGTAATGCCACGCCACCCAGTTGCTGCATCATTGCCTTGCTCATTCGTTCGCTGCCATGTTTTGTTATAGCATGTGCAATTTCGTGACCAACCACAATTGCCAACCCAGTTTCGTTTTGCGTAATAGGCAATAATCCTGAGTAAACTACCACTTTACCACCAGGCATGCACCAGGCATTCGCTTCTTTACTGTCAACGGTATTAAATTCCCATTTGTATCCTTCAGTCACCGACTGGTTTCCCTGGCTGCTGTAATATTTTGTAATTGCATTCGAAATGCGCGCCCCAACGCGGTCAACCATGGCGGCATCCCTGCTGCTACCGGGGTTTAATACTTTATGCTCAGCTAAAAATGTGCTGTACTGGCTAATGGCCATCGCTTGTAACTCTGATTCCTGAACAAGGCTCAATTGTTTTCGACCGGTTACTTTATTTAATATGCACCCTGAGAGAATAGTTGCGATAAATACAGAGATGATAATGTTTCTCATGACTTTAATTTTAAAATGTTAATCATTATTGAATCAGGAAGAGAAGTAAAAAATGTGGGCAGAGTGCCCACATTTTAAAACTAAACCTAACTAAACCAAACCTAACTAAACCAAACGCTGACAAAATTGGACACTATCAGGTATTATAAACCTTAATTTTTTTAGCTGATAATTTTGAAAATCAATTGGTTCGTTACAAAACCCTTCTTCCCTGTATAAGTCTTAAGATTACTGCAATTACCGCAATTATAAGCAGTACGTGAATAATCCCTCCGGCACTGTACCCAATAAACCCGATTGCCCAGGCAATGATCAGGATCACTGCGATGATGTAAAGTAAATTTCCCATGATTTCTGTTTTTAATGATTATTTATTTTGTGTTACTAACGGCAAAATCGTTAAACGCCTTACCCAGTTCATCCATATCGCGTTTAAACTCAGTTTTAAAAGTTTGCCAGTTGTTGGTATTATCTGCCTTGTATTCAATTAGTTTTATTTTTAATTCTCTGTTTCTTTTCTCAAGTTCGGCCAGTTTAGTTTCGTATAAAACTTTATTCTCCCGGCTGGCAGTAACAATCTTCACTTTTAAACCGTCAATGCTTTTTTCGTTGGCGATAATCCGGTTTTCGTATTCAATTTTAAATTGCTGGTAATCGGAAATTGAATCCTGAATTGCGAGGTTTAAATCACTTTTTGCATCTAAAACATCTTTTTTTGCATCTAACACTTTCTCTTCAGCATTTTCAACTTTTTGGGTTGGAGAAACACATTTAACTAAAATGAGTGACGCAATTAAAAACATGACTGACAGATAAGAGATTGTTTTATTCATTGTTTCAATTTTTTACTTTGTAACTCAATTATTACTTCATCAAAGATATTTCTGTTTGAATCCTGGATTGTTACATAACTTTTTGAATAAATTACATCATTCACACATTTGGAGAAAGAAAATTAAAAATTAAAAATGCTTGTCGGTATTTGTGAGTAATGTGAAAAATAAAATGTAATATTTATATCTCTTTAGTCACATGAACTGTCTTATTCTCAGTAATTCTGTCGAAAAATTCTGCCTTACAGGCAGTTTGTGTGTGGGATTCATAACCGCATGGTCATCGACCTGCGGAAAAACATCAAAAAAGAGCAACTGCCTGTAAGGGATGACAAGTTATAACAATGAAAATATCGGTTCTACCCTTGATGCGCATTAATTATTTCTGAATCCAGCATCGCAAACAGCAAGCTGGTTTTTCAGGCTGGTAATTTCGCGTTGCATCCTGTCAATCTGATTTAATAAGTGGATAACGGTTTCAATTCCTTCAAGATTGATATCCAAATCAATGTAAAAGCGAATCATTTTCTCTAATCTGGGAAGCTGGTTTTTATGGAAATATGTTTTCCCTTCAATTGTTGTAATTTTTATTAATTTGTTTTCGTGAAGTGAAATGATAAACTCAACTGCAATGTTTTGGTGCAGGCAAAATTCATTGGCCGGTATCATATTTTTTGTATTCATCTGTACAAATTATTAAAGTTGCTGATTAATTGTCGGTTAAACTTATTCTCATTTATCCACATTCTCACCCGATGCCCGCCTGACCGTCGGGCAGGAAACTCATCCCGATTTATAGGGATTCGTTTCATTGGTCGTTCTGCTTTAATTTTGCCAGTTCGGCAAATAATTCCTTTTGCTTTTCAGTCAGATTTTCAGGGATTTTAACCACATACGTAATAATGAAATCTCCAAATTTTCCGGTGTTTTTATACACAGGGAAACCTTTGCCCGTAAGTTTTATTTTAGTGCCGTTTTGTGTTTCTGGTTTTACCTTCAGTTTTACTTTTCCGGTTAGGGTGGTGATGATGATTTCGCCACCCAAAACAGCTGTGTATAAATCGATTTCAATAGTGGAAAACAAATCGTTTCCCAGGCGTTTGATGTGTTGCAGATTGCTGACCAGAAAAGTAATATATAAATCGCCTGCGGGGCCACCATTTACTCCCGGGCCGCCCTGTCCGGTTATTTTAATGGTTTGCCCGTTTTCAATTCCGGACGGAATGGTTATGCGTATTTTTTTACCATTTACATTTAAAGTTTGTTTGTGTGTTTCAGCGGCTTCATTCAAATTGAGATGAATTTCAGTTTTGTAATCTTCACCCCTGAATTTGGTTTGTCTGCCCCGGCCGGCTCCACCAAAACCGCCAAACATCGACTCAAAAAAATCAGAAAATTCGCCATCGTTTTGCGTGCCGGAAAAGCGTTGTCCACCTTCATTCCCTTGTTGCCTGCGATACTGATTGGCTTCTTCAGATTTTCCGGCATGTTGCCAATCTTTTCCATACTCATCGTATTTTTTCCGCTTTTCGGGGTCACTCAAAACTTCGTTGGCTTCATTAATTTTCTGAAAGTTGCTGTTGGCATTTTTGTCGGTCGGGTTTAAATCAGGATGATACTTACGTGCCTGTTTCCGATAGGCATTTTTAATGTCTTTCGGCGTAGCCGATTTATCGATCCCCAATAATTTGTAATAATCAATAAAATCCATGTTTTATTGAATGATTTTGTTCCGGTTTAATTAAAATAACTGTTAATCATCTTACACAGAACATGATGACTAATTGGTTTTGAAATATAATTATTGCATCCTGCTGCAATTACTTTCTCCTTATCGCCCGAAAGTGCATAAGCAGTTTGCGCAATAATTACCACATGATTGTTGAAAGTGCGAATGTTGCGGGTTGCTTCATATCCATTCATCCCCAACATATTAATATCCATTAGAATCAGGTCGATGTCATCATTTTTCTTACAAATGTTAACCGCATCAATACCGTTTGAAACATGCAAAATTTCTTTGGCAAACATCTTAAGGTAAGCTCTCATCAGTAATTCTGAATTAAAATCATCCTCCACAAGCAATATCTTCAATTTTTTAGCATTGCCTTTTGCTTCATTATCAACAACTTTTACCGCGATGTCGGGTTTTATTTTTTGTGTAAAGTTGGCTGGAATTGTAAAATAAAAAACAGATCCGGTAATTTCCCGGTCGCCATTTAGTGATGACTCTGCTGTTCGGTTTTTTATCCATATTTTCCCACCAAGCATTTCAACATATGCTTTTGAGATTGACAAACCGAGGCCGGCCCCCTCATAATTGCTGGTCAACGTTTCATTGCCTTGCCTGAATCTCTCAAAAATATATTCCCGCTGTTCTAACGGAATTCCTGTGCCACTATCACTTACATAAAATTCGATGAACCCGTTTTTTACATTGTAGCCTGTTTCGATATAACCCGATTGGGTAAACTTGATGGCATTTTTAACCAGGTTGGTAAGTATGGCATATATTTTTTCGCGATCGGTATTTACAAAAGCATCTTTTGTTGAAAGGCCATTTTTAAACGAAAATTTAAGATTTTTCTTAGCAGCTTCGGGTTTGAAAAAGTGATAAATAAACGCCATCAATTCGTTTACGTTCGTTTCAGTGACTGTTATTCTCGTCTCTTTCGATTCAATTTTTGAAATACTGATGATATCGTTAATAATATTCAGTAACCGGGCACCGCTTTTTTCAATAATACCGATATACTGTTGTTGCTGCTCCCCGTTTAAATCTATGTTTTTCAACAGCTCGGTAAACCCTAAAATGCCATTCATGGGTGTTCTGATTTCGTGGCTCATATTGGCCAGAAAAGCTGATTTTAAACGTTCGCTTTCTTCGGCTTTTTCCTTGGCAAGAATTAATTCCAATTCGTTACGCTTGCGTTCGGTAACATCACTTGAAATTCCGATGATGCCTTTTAGTTCACCATCTGAGCTGACCATGGGTGTATCGGTTACAAATGCAGGAAAACTGCTTCCGTCTTTTCTTTTTACAAGAAATTCTCCGGCCCACGTTTGGCCCATGCTTAATTTTTGCATGCTGTCAATTGCTTGTTCTTTTGTTTGTTGCGCAGGTGTTAAATGGATAATATTCTGACCGATTGCTTCAGATGAAAGCCATCCGTAAATCTTTTCAGCTGCATTATTCCAGTATATCACCGTTCCCTGTAAGTCGGTGGCAACAATAGCCTGGCCAACATTATTAATCAGGTCAACCTGGAATTTTATTTCATTTTGAATATTGATGCGTTCTGTAATGTCGCGAATGTTACATTGTATTACTTCCTTCTGGTTTTCGATATACACGTTGCTTACAAATTCCACGTGTATCTTATTGCCGGTTGAAGTTTTAAGTGGCAAATCTTCGTACCGTACATATTTGTTCTGTTGTAATTCGGCAAATTTTTCCTTGTTTTCAATAATATCATTCAGAAACCCTATTTCCCAGATTGCTTTTTCTATAAAATCTGATTTAGAGTAGCCTAAAAGATTAATCAGAAATGGATTTACATCCACAATCATCCCGGTTTCGGCATCGAGAATGAGAATCCCGTCTTTTGCCGATTCAAACAGGCGGCGGTATCGAATCTCAGATGCAATCAGGGCTTCTTTTAAATCTGATTTTTTTTCCCCTTTCTCTTTTACAGTATTGTGATTTTCTAATGCTTTTTTCATTGCAATCTGTTTTAAGGCTGATTCATTCAATTTATTTCCCTGTCAACCTTTGTGTGAATCACAAAACAAGTCTCACGAAATGAAAGACTTGTTTTGTGGTAAAAACAACTTAAGCCTAATTGGACCCAATATTGCCGTGACTGATAATATTCACAAAATCGACTGATGTTTGATAAATATTGATGTATCCATCATAAACCAGCCAGTTGTCGTAGGTAATATTTAAGCCGTTGTTTAATTTTCTCAGGGTAGTGTAGCTTTTACCCGTAGCCCCGTTAACACTGCTCAGTGTTTTTGTTACCGGTCCGCCGCCAATGGTCGAAATGGAACTCAGGTTAATTGTAGCAGGATAAACCTCGCCTGCAATAGTTCCGGTGAGTGATATGGTTAACAGTGAATTACCGTTTTCTCTTTTTTCGAACAACGCAGTTCCTGAAACACCGTAAGCGCCAATTGTATCCAGATTATATGTTTTATTGGTTTCGGTTATTACGTTACCTCCAATATCTCCCTGAGCAAGAATTACCAAAGGTTCGGCGGTGCTTTTCATCACTTTAATAAACCCGTCGTAAGCAATCAGCTGGCTATAACTCATTGACGTAACTTTTGTCGAACTTTTTCCGGTATCATCAACCGGGTTAAGCGTAACAACAACCGAACCTCCTTCGGCTACAGTATTCATGCATAATTCTGCCGGATGAGTTCCCGATGGTGCACCAAACAAAACCAAATCAATGTTCACCGAATTACTTCCGGTTTCAATAATAGTTGCAGTTCCTGTTACCCCGAGAACATCCTGTACTTCGAGGTTATAACTTGTTTCGCTGCCAAATTCATCATCTTTTTCACATCCGGCAATGGTGATGAGCGCAAGTATTGCAATTACCATTGTTGACACAATATTCAATTTTACTGTTTTAATCATTTTATTACATTGGTTATTACCCACATATGGCGGGACAGTTGTAAATAATTTTACCTGCCAAAGTTGATTCTTTTGTATTCCCAAACCATTACATTATTTCTGAAATTAGTTACAACATTCACACATCTGGCCTAATTTCAACTTATAAAATCGATGAAAAACTTCAATTTTTTGGGTAAAAAGTTGATGAGTAATGTGAGAATAATATAAAAGATTTAAAAAATTATATAATGCTTACCACTGATTAATTATACACCTTTACCGCGGTTCAGTACTGTAAAAAATAATCAATTGAAACTTTACATTAAATACATGGTTAGCAACCGGTGCAAGATGGCTGTGAGAGATGAGTTGAAAAAGCTTGGCTTACATTTTATCGTGGTCGATCTGGGCGAAGTTGAAATTATGGAATCACTTTCTGACGGGGAGCGCGAACTCGTTAGAATTGCACTTTTAAATTCGGGATTTGAACTAATGGATGACAGACGATCAGCTTTAATTGAGCGTATTAAGGGTACAATTATCGAAATGGTTCATTTTTCGGATGAAGTAGTTAAAATAAACATCTCAAACTATTTAAGCGAAAAATTAGACTACGATTATACCTATCTGGCTACTTTATTCTCAGAAGTTCAGGGCTCAACCATCGAACAGTTTTTAATTTCTCATAAAGTTGAACGAATAAAAGAACTTATCACCTATGGCGAACTGTCGATTACCGAAATAGCCTGGAAAATGAATTACAGCAGTGTTGGCCATTTATCGCATCAGTTTAAAAAAGTTACCGGACTTTCACCTTCGTATTTTAAAAAGTTAAAAGACAGAAATAAACTAAGAAACCCGATTGAAGAGGTGGGCTAATTCACTGTGAGAACAGCGTTAAAAAAATTAAATGATATGGAACGGACGAAGTCGCATAATTCACAATATGCCAGTAGTTTAATTGAAGCCAGTCTCGATCCCCTGATAACAATCAGTATCGATGGTAAAATCATGGATATGAATAAGGCTAAAATTGAAATTACCGGAGTTGAACGCGATAAGCTTATTGGTACTAATTTTTACGATTATTTTACCGAACCGCAAAAGGCACAAGAAGTATATCAGAAAATATTCTCAACCGGGTCGGTTAAAAATTTTCCACTTACGTTTTGTCATAAAAACGGTAAACTAACCGATGTTTTATTCAACGGTTCGGTTTATAAAGACGACCAGGGAAATGTGTTGGGAGCTGTGGTAATGGCTCGTGATATTACAGAACAGAAGTGGGCTAAAAAGTTACAGACCGCCAACGAAGAACTTATTTTTCAGAACAAGGAAAAAGAAAAACGTGCACAGGAATTAAGTGTAGCCAACAAAGAACTGGCGTTCCAAAACGAAGAAAAAGAAAAACGCGCTGCAGAATTAAGTATTGCAAATAAAGAACTGGCATTTCAAAATAAAGAAAAGGAAAAGCGTGCGGCAGAGTTAAGTATTGCAAATAAAGAACTGGCATTTCAGAATAAAGAAAAGGAAAAGCGTGCGGCAGAGTTAATTTTAGCCAACAAAGAGCTTGCTTTTCAGAATTCAGAAAAATGGAAACGGGCCAATGAGTTAGTGGTTGCCGACCATGAACTTGCATTTCAAATCAGGGAAAAAGAAAAACGGGAAATTGCAAACATTGAACTCGAAGCCATCGGTCAGTCGTTAAAATTAGCTTCGCAATATTCACTCAGTTTAATTGAAGCCAGTCGCGATCCGCTGGTTGTAATAAGCCCTGAAGGTAAAATCACCGACATGAACGATGCACTGGTGAACATCACCGGAGTTTCGCGCGGGGAGTTGAAAGATACCGATTTCCTGAATTATTTTACTGAGCCACAAAAGGCACGACACGTTTATCAGGAAGTGTTTGCAAAAGAATCGGTGGCCGATTCGCCACTCACCATTCGCCATGCCAACGGCAAACTTACCGACGTATTATTTAACGGATCGGTTTACAAAGATGACTTTGGAAACGTGTTGGGAGTGGTGATTGTTGCGCGCGACGTGACTGACCAGAAACGGATTGCAAATGAATTAAACGAAGCGATTGTTTTTGCCGGACTATCGGTTGAAATTGCCGAAGAAGCGAAGGTAAAAGCCGAAAGTGCCACGCTGATTGCCGAAAATGCAGTGAAAGCCAAACAGCAGTTTTTATCGAACATGAGTCACGAAATACGCACACCAATGAATGCGATAATCGGATTTACAAAAGTGCTGTTGAAAACTGAATTAACTGCCAAACAAAAAGAATATCTTGAAGCCATAAAGTTGAGCGGCGATGCATTAATTGTGCTTATCAATGACATATTGGATTTGGCAAAAGTGGATGCCGGAAAAATGGTATTCGAACAAACGCCTTTCAAAATGGCAGCTTCAATTTCGTCAATGGTTCATCTGTTCGAAACAAAAATTCAGGAAAAGAATTTAAAATTAATAAAGGAATACGATAAAAATATTCCTGACGTTTTGGTGGGCGACCCGGTACGTTTGCACCAGATTATTTTGAATCTGGTAAGTAATGCAGTAAAATTTACCTCCGAAGGCAAAATCACTGTAAGCGTAAAATTACTCAGCGAAGATGAAAAAAAGGCAAATATCCGATTTTCAGTTACCGATACAGGAATTGGAATACCTGCCGATAAAATCAGCAAAATATTCGAAAATTTTCAGCAGGCTTCAAGCGGCACTTCGCGGCTTTACGGTGGAACCGGATTGGGACTGGCCATTGTTAAACAGCTGGTCGAATCGCAGGGTGGAACCATTCATGTAGAAAGTGTAATTAATGAGGGGTCAACATTCAGCATTAATTTAAGTTTTCTGAAAACCACTTCTGACGCCGAAACGGAATCGGATATTGTAAAACTGGATACCGACCTTAAAAACATCCGTGTTTTGGTGGTTGAAGATATTGTTCTCAACCAGTTACTGATGAAAACACTACTCGATGAATTCGGTTTTGAACGTGATATTGCAGAGAATGGAAAAATTGCCATCGAAATGCTCCATCAAAAAGCATTTGATGTTATTTTAATGGACTTGCAGATGCCCGAAATGAACGGTTTCGAAGCCACAGATTACATAAGGAACACAATGAAATTGGATGTTCCGATTATCGCCTTAACTGCTGATGTAACCACTGTTGATTTGGCTAAATGCAAATTGGTTGGAATGAATGACTACATTGCAAAACCTGTTGATGAACGGTTGCTGTACAGCAAAATTGTTGGGTTTGTTAAAAAACCAACACATAAAAAAATGAACGAACCAGGGGGTATCAGCGACAAAAACAGGTTGAAAAGGTGTATCAATTTAGAATATTTAAACCACTGCACAAAGTCGAATCCGAAACTGATGATGGAAATGATTTCGGCTTATCTTGAACAAACTCCGCCATTGGTTTCAACAATGAAACAAAGTCTGTCAAACAATGATTGGAATCTCTTATATGCTTCGGTTCATAAAATGATACCCTCATTTTCAATAATGGGTATAGGTTCCGATTTCGAAAGTATGGCAAATAAAGTTCAGGAAATTGCCGGTACATTGAAACAATCGGGAGAATTAACCGAACTGGTTTTGCAGCTCGAAGAAGTTTGTACACAGGCTTGTGACGAAATAAGAACAGAATTAAATCATATTAAAACCACAATGAAATGAACAACAATAGAATAAAACTTTTTCTGGTTGACGACGATGTTGTTTTCCTGAAATTATTAGAGATTGAATTTCTGCAAAATGCTGATTTCGAAATAGAAACCTTTACTACCGGCGAACTTTGCATTGCTGATTTATCGCACAATCCTGATGTCGTTGTTTTGGATTATTATCTCAATGGTGTTGACCCGAATGCAATTAATGGTATTGAAACATTGGACCGCATAAAAGCGATAAATCCAGATATCCAAGTAATCATGTTATCATCTCAGGATAAAATTGATGTCGCCATCGATTGTATGCACCACAAAGCTTTTGATTATGTGGTAAAAAGCGAGACTGCATTTATGCGCCTCAAAAAAATCATCACAACCATTTTGGAAACCCAGAAACTCGAAAAGCAATTAAACTGGTACATGGACAGGATGTGATTGTTATTGAGTTTTAGTTCATGAAACTATAATAAGCTTTGTTCCCCGGTTTCTAACTTTTCCCATTTCCCATTAGCATACACAAAACTTATTTTTGTGCAGGTCAAGTTGAAAATGATTGCCATAGCAGTAACCAAACCAAGAAGTGCTGCTGCTAAAGCAATTAATAATAGTGTTTCCATTTTGTTATTTTTTAATAATCCGTTTTGTTACTTTTTTATGATTCATATCGGTTAAACTTGCCAGGTAAATACCTGACTTAATAATCGATAAGTTGATTTTTAATTTTGGATTGAATTGAATATCACTCATTGTTTCCTGATAAACCGTTTTTCCCGTCAAATCAGTAATGGTAATGTCAACGGTGGATTGATTGCCAGTGTTTTCCCATTCAAAAATGATATAATCAGAGAATGGGTTTGGATAGATACTTACTTCTTCGTTAGCAGGTGTAATATCTCCTGTTCCTGTGGTTATTGATTCAGCAGTTTCCGTATTCCATCCAATTCCGTTAATTATCTGAAGTGTCTTTGAACCAGGGTCATGGGTTGCTTCGCCTTTGTAGGCATAAGCATTCATCAATTCGTTTGGTGCGCCAACTGTAAAATTTGTCTTTTTAATATGGTAAATGCTTACGCCGTTAATCCATATTTTGGGTGCATAAATCGAAGCATCAAGTAAAGTATTGTCGTTGCCTGAATAGTTAAAAACCAATGCATTACAGGTAAGTTGTATGTTTAACTCTTCCGATGAACCTGGGAATAGGAATAAGTCCGTGATTCTTTGTTGGTATGCGTTAAAAAGATAATAATCGTATATGCTTGGTGAATTGCTCGGATTGCTGTATTGTGCATTTCCGTCATCATTCATCAAACAGCCTGAGATTCCTAAGCCGTGACCGATTTCGTGTAATGCTGCGGTTACAAAATCATATTGGGTTACCGGAGTTTTTCCGTTGGTACCAAAATACCAGGGTTTTGTTTGATTAAATGAACAGGTAATATCTGCTTCATCAGAACCATTAAATTCTTGACCCATTAATTTTTCAATAAGTGAGATAGGGTAGAAGACATCAGACATTGGGGCAGATTTAAAGTTACGGCAGAAAAATGCCGGTTTTCCGTATCCAAGCACACCATTGTCTAATATTTCCAATGTGGCATGTACATTAATATCTACCGGCGATGATATGTTATGTTCCCATATCGACATTGCATATTCAAAAGCGACAATAGCTTCTTCAGAAAAATTATTATAAGTAACAACTATATTGCTTTTAGCTGATGCGCCCGATTAAGGTTCTCATTGTTTATTGCCGAAGGTGTAAAAACCTGATTTACTTCTTCGAGCCCGATGTTGATTGAACTTTGTGTTTCTGTAAAATCCTGCTGACCTGTTACACTGGTAATTGCTAATCCCGATAATAGTAAAATCACTGTTGCAATTCTCTTTAAATCAGTGCATATTTTTTCTGTTTTAAACATCTTGTTTTACTTTTTACCTCCCATAACCGATAGGCCGTTTGTAAAAATGTTTTACACATCAAAGTTGATTCTATTCATGCCGGATTGTGTTATATAATTCCGGATATTGCTTGTCTAATTCACTCATTTGTCTAAAAAACAAATAGTTATAGATTTATTGGGCGTATTCTGCATTAAAATGAAGGAAAATTGGGGCCAAAACAAATCGCAAAAAAACCAGCTCTTCCGTGTGTGACATGGTCACCGGAGATTTTTATCGGAGGTAAAAAAAATCAGTTTTAAAAAAACTCAAATGGATTGGGACAGAAAACTCACATTATAATAACAGGGAATGAATGCTTCAAATAGTCAGAAGTATTCATTCCCTGAAAGAAACGCTTGTAATTCGAATAAACAGAGATAATTGAGGGGTAAAAATTGTTGAACTATACTGTAATGTTCTTTAAACTGTCAAGTACTCCAAATACGTTGAGCAACCAAACTACAAGAATGATGATAACAACTGCATTCAGAATATTTTTGATGGTACGCTGCATTGGAATATAGCTGTTTACAAGCCATAGTATAACTCCGGTAACAGCAATCGCGATTAGAATTGTTAAAATTGGCATGATAAAAAATTTAATTTGTACTGAATTATACCTTCCAAAGGTGATGTATATTTAATATCAAAGTGTTACATAATTCTGTTCAATACTTACATGATTCACATGTCAGTCGGTTAAATTCCACCTTTTGAAAACAACTTTTCCTTGCTGAATGAGTCGAGTGATAAGATAAACCGAATACGGTTTTTGAATGGCCCGCTTACCGAATCAATGTTTCTGGAAACTACCAAAGGAATATAAATCTCGAAAAGATTCCAAAACCCGGCTTTTATTCCTGCTTCAAAAAAGAGGGGTGAATCAAATCCGTTTCCAAAACCGTGGTCATTCAGCAGTAAATTTACGAATGGTTTAACCGGCACCCATTTGTTTATTTTGGGCAGCGTACTTGTAAACGATAAAGAAACAAGCCGGCGACTGTAACCCAGGCTGTCGTTCAATGCCGAAACCAGACCGCCCTCTGAAAGTGTCATCTGCCGCGAAAAAAAGTTGTCGGGGAAGGTCGCAAAACGGTCGGGGTACGATCCCTGGTAAAGATATTGTTCGCGGCCACTTCGCCCACTTGCCGAAAACGCGTAAAATGGAATATCCGATTTGTTTTTCAACATTGTTCCCGCAAATAACCTGATATCCAATCCCTCGTTTTGCCCGTAATAGCTGACTTTATAATTGAACTCCACCGAAGTCTTCCGGTATGATTTCCCTGTTTCCAATAAAGCCTGCACGCTGAAAGGATTGATTAACCGTCGCTGTTCCAACTGGTATCCGAATTGCAAAAACGAGTTCATTGCTGCTGCTTGTTCCTGTTCAATCTGATAAAGATCGGAAACGGCAAAATAATCTCCAGATACTTTTTGGGTGAGTGAGGAATTCATATTCTTATTTTTGAAATACAAATCCACACCGGTTTTTATTTTTTGGTAGTTCTGATTCCCCGGAGCGCCATATTGAGTTGCTTCAAACGAAATTGTAGCTTTCCTGATAAATTTTTCAAAGGGTGTGATGTTGTACGAAACCCGGCCAAATCCGGCCAAATCGTTATTGCCAAATGCATAAAATGGCATCACTAAATATTCAATCCGTTTTGGCAGAAAAAAACCATTGTGCAAAGCCACACCAGCCATAAAACCGTTTTCACGGGTCCAGTTGGCAGCAGGAATATACATGAGCGAGCGTTTTCCGGGGTCTTCAACAGAAAAAAAGATTTGTGGCCGCACAGGATCAGACTTCGGGAAGAGACCTGTTTTTTTGATATTATTGTTGAGCCGGTTGATTTCGGGAGTGATATGACCCGGATCTATTTTTATTTCAGCATAATTCCCTGACGGAATTTCAATCCATTTCTTTCCTTCAAAGCCATCAATCCATTTTTCAAAAAATACTGAATCTCCCGTGATTCCCGAAATCAAAAAAGGTGAAGCCAGTTCACCATCGTTTTTAACAAGAACTTGCTGGTTTTCAAGTTCAACTATTTTATAGTCCATTCGTTTGACAGTGCCCATCAAATCATCAAAAAACCAGTTTAAATCTTTGACGGTTCTGGTTTCAAACGATTTGCGCAAATCGTTGGGGTGGGGGTGTGTGAAAATCAGTTTCCGGTAATATTCGTGTATGGTTGCATCAAAAAGCGAGTCTCCAAGGTAAGCCCTCAGATAGTTAAAAGCCATGTCGGCTTTGTTGTAAATCATAATGCCATAGTTGATATCGCTGAAGTCAGTTGCCGGAAGTTTAATGGGCTGTTCGAGGTTGTTACGTGCCTGTGCTAATCGTTCAAGTTCCTGCATCCGCTGAATCGGCATTTTTTCAATATGAAGGAATCTGGCCATTTTTATTTTCCCGACATAAACCTCCCAGAGTTTTTTATCAGGGTATTTTTTGTTCATGTAACGCGTTGTGCAAGCGCTTGTTAGACCTTCGTCCAGATATGGATATTGGCGTTCGTTAAAACCAAGTGCACTGTAAAACCAGTTATGTCCAATTTCGTGGGTAATCACTTCATCGAGTGAATAAGCGCTCTCAACCATGCCAATTACCGAAATGCCCGGGTATTCCATGCCTAAACCTGCGCTCAGTGCACTTTGCACCACAGTGTAACTTTCGTACGGATAATCGCCGATGTGTTTCGAAAAAAAGAGTATCGCATCGTTTACATATTGCAGTGCATCTTTCCAGAGTTCTGCCTGGTCGTTTGTAAACATTACCCATGTAGTAATTTCCCTGCCCGATTCAGGCAGTTTTACTTTCCCCTTTAAAACGTGGAATCGCTTATCGGCAAACCAGGCAAAATCGTGTACATGATTTGCTTTGTAGCGCAATGTTTTTGTTTGTTTCGAAGAAGTGGGAAAACTGGTTCCTTCCATGTCAGTTTTTTTGTACCAGGCAGTATCTGAAGCAAGTTTATCAAGCATTTCAGCTTCCGGTTGATTTTGCAGATTTCCGGTTGCGCCCACAATATAATTGGCCGGAAGCGTAATGTTTACATCGAAACTGCCAAACTCGGAATAAAATTCTCCCTGGTCGAGGTACGGCATTGGATGCCAGCCCGATTGGTCGTAAACTGCCGCTTTGGGGTACCACTGCGATATCTGGTAAGATTCGCCGATATGACCTAATCTTGAAGTTACTCCCTTTGGAATTTTAACATGGAAAGGTGTGGAAATTATTATGGAATCGCCCGGATTCATTGGTGCATCAGGAAAAATATGGCAAATATCGGGCTGGCCGGGCAACAAATTCCAGCGCACAGGTTTCCCGTTTATTTCAAAGTGAAGTGAATCAATAAATCCTCTTAATTCAAGGTCAGAAAATAACCTTTGTTTGCCATTCAACCTGAGTAACTGTTTGGCTAACGGTGTGTTATTGTTTGAATAAGCGTTTGGCCACAAATGAAACCAGATAAAATGAAGTGTATCGGGAGAATTATTAATGTACTCAACAGTTTCGAATGCATGAAGTTCGTGATGGTTATCATCAAGAGAAACATCGATTTTATAATTAATTTTCTGCTGAAAATAAGTTTGCGGGAATGCCGGAGAAACTGACACTAAACCAAACAGGCAGATGAAAATCATCTGCCTGAAGTGGTATTTCGGGACGAGGTAAATCTTTATTTTGTTTTTAAACCAACACTCCTCCATCATATTGTTTCAAAGCTATTTGAAGGGGGAATCCCAACAGATCAAACCAAAAGGATAATCAAAAGAATAATCAGAATCAAAGCAGCACCGCCAATATAAACGGTTCCACCATTCTTTTCCACATTCTTTTTAATACTCCTGAGTTCTTTTTTTAGTTCACTCTTTTCTTTAAGCGTCATGTCGGTTTTATCCAGATTACGGATTTCTTCAACGCGATTTGTTAAACGGCTGATTTCTACTTCCGATAGTCTATTTTCTGTGGCTACCGGTACTGCAGAATTCGAATTTTTGTTGGCTTTATTTGCAAATGCAAATGTAGAGCTCATGGTGAAAACCAGTACGATTACATAAAAAATGGTCTTTTTCATTTGTTACTTTTTTAAATTATAAAACAGGTTAAAGCGATTCAATAATTTTGTGCAATTCTTCACTTGTTTTGCCAAGCTTAATTTGAAGTTTTCCATACATTTCTTCCCGTTTCCCTTCTTCGAACATCAGGTCATTGTCGGTCAGTACTGCAAATTTCTGTTTTAACTTGCCTTTTTGTTCATTCCAGTTTCCCTTTACTTCAGTGGTATTCATATCATTTAATTTTTTGTTTCCTCTACTGGAGGGACAGGTGTGAAAAAATTTTCACGATTCAAATTTCATCAGATTATTGCTGCAATGTGTTACACAATTACCTTTGAATCTTACAATATTCACACATTGAATATCTTCAACCGGCAATAGTGCACTTTTTCTAAAAGTTACTTTTTCTTGTCAACTGCTATTACAACGATACCACCAACAATGAAAACCAGCCCAACGATTGGAGGCCATTTCACTGTGTGATTTTTTTGCGCGTTTATTTCAATCGGACCAATTTCAGCTACTTTTTCGGTAGTTACGTAATTGAACCCTGTATAAGCCAGCATAATAACTCCGATTACAATAAGTACAATTCCCAACGGTTTTTTCATTTCAATTTGTTTTATATGAACTTTTTATCAAAAACCAAAGGTCGGCACCTGAGAATTTTAATGCGTTACACAATTCACTTAAAGAATTACATAATTCACACATTTCAGGAAATAAAGGCTTTTTGCTGAAAAATGCCTTTAAAAAAGAAATAAGGAAGTTTGATAAGCCGAATCTGGTTTTTGAGTAGAACACACTCCACTTCAATAATTTGAAATTTGACCTAAAAATGTAAAAGAGGGTCGCATATTTAGAAGTTAAAAATAGTTTATATTGAATTCTGAAAAACAAAAAAGCCTGCAAATCATTTGATTTACAGGCTCTATATTTATTTTGGTTTTGTTTTGAGTCGGGGTGAGAAGACTCGAACTTCCGACCTCCACGTCCCGAACGTGGCGCGCTAGCCAACTGTGCTACACCCCGAAATTTTAGTGCGACAAAAATAAGATTTTTCAGTAAACAATGCGATGGATGCTCAAAAAAGTAATCACTTTTCTTTCTTTTTAAAAATACTTTTGATTTTGGTCCAAACTGGCTTTTCTGTTGTGGTCTCCTGTGTTTTTGGTTCTTCCTTCTTTTCAACTGGTTTCAGTCTTTCAGGCTTGACTTTTCTGCGGAAAATATCGGCGAGGTTAAAGTCATTGTCTTCAATATCCATAATTTCCTGATAAGTTGGCACATCAAGCAAGGCAAGCATTTCAGGTGCAGGAGGATTAAACGATCCTGCCGCATATTTCCTCACTTTTGCATCGTTATTTACTTTCACGTAAAAACTACCAACAATTGGCAATGCCATGTAAGCACCCTGACCAAAATTGGTTGTGCGAAAACGTACCCTCGAATCGTCGGAGCC
>DPCJ01000124.1 GCA_003516705.1 Prolixibacteraceae bacterium
GTCGTGCAACATGGGATTATAAAGGCAAATACTTAGCCGAAGTAGTGTTCCGTGCTGACGGTTCGTTGAAATTCCCTGATACAAAACGTTGGGGTTATTTCCCCGGATTATTGGTTGGATGGCGTGCTTCAGAAGAAAATTTCTGGAAAGAAAATCTGGCATTTGCCAACTACTTTAAGTTAAGGGCATCATACGGTAAAATGGGTATGGACCCGGGAGCTTCTTATGAGTTTATGAACAAATACAACCTGTCAACTGGTATGACCTTTGGATCGGGCGGAGCCATTGGAACAGCCGTTGGCCCACCTGTGATTGCCAATCCGGCTATTACCTGGGAAACTCAAACCACCTACAACGTTGGTTTCGATTCAAAATTCCTCAATGATTTAATTACTTTGGATGCAGAATTCTTCTACCAGCGAAGGGAAGATATTCTTGCAACAAAAGATGCATCAGTTCCTAATTTTACCGGTCTTTCTTTACCAAGGGAAAACATTGGTATTGTTGACAACAAAGGTATTGAACTTACAGCAGGTATTCACAAAGCAATCAACGATGATCTTTTTATCAACTTCGGTGGAAATTTCAGTTTCAACAAAAACGAGATTGTATATATGGACGAACCTGAAAGAGCTGTTCCATGGCAGCAATTGACAGGCCATCCATACGGAGCTCAGTTAATGTACAATGCCATAGGTATTTACAAAGACCAGGCTCAGGTTGATGCCACTCCTCACGTTTCGAATGCTAAACCGGGCGACGTAATTTTAGAAGATGTTTCGGGCGACGGACAGATTACCAACGACGACCGCATTTTAATTGACAACTGGGATTATCCTTTCGTTTTCTACGGAATCAATGCCGATGTAACCTGGAAAAATTTTACTTTCTCGGTTTTATTGCAGGGTCAGGGAGAACAATATAAACGTTCGCAGTACGACAACCGCAGGGGTGAAGCCGGTAACTACTACCAATGGCAGTACGACGACCGTTGGACACCAACCAATACCGACACAGAAATTGCACGTGCTTACAACCGCGACGACCTTTACTGGTCGCCCGATGTTCGTATGAGTACCTACTGGATTGACAATTGTGCTTATCTCCGTTTGAAAAACGTGGTGATCAACTACGCAATTCCTACAAAATACTATTCAAAAATTGGTATTGCCAAAGCCAGTATTTATGTATCGGGTAACGATGTCGCACTACTATGGACTGCCAACAAAAAATGGGATCCGGAAGCCAACAATCCTGGCGTTTATCCGCTGATGAAAACATTTGCAGTAGGCGCTAATATTACTTTTTAATGATGATTATAACTTATAAACAGTTAGAATATGAAAAAAATATTTTATAACATACTCACAATTGCAGTTCTATTGATTCTGGCTCCATCATGTAACGATGTGCTGGATCAGCAGGCAGTTGATACGTTTAATGAAGAGCTTGTATTTTCTGACATTAACGTTGTAAAAGCATACCTCGAAAAAACTTACGACCGTATGGGTGGTAACACCGACGCAGGTATTCTTGGCGCCCGTGAGGATTTATTGGTTTCGGGAACCGACCAGACTTTGTGTATTCACCGTCCGGCGAATTATGTAATGATTAAAGGGACGATGAGCCCTGATAACCTGGGAATTTATGTAAACGATGGTTTAGGCGGATATCTGCGTTGGAACAACCTGTATGCAAACATTCAGAACGTGAATAAGATTCTTGACGGAATTGATGCCGTACCGCTTACAACAACGACTCAGGAAGCTCTAAAAAAACAAATGGTTGGAGAATGTTATTTCATCAGGGCATATGATTATACCACTTTGCTGATGAATTATGGTGGTGCGATTCTCCAGGATAAAGCTTTCCTTTTGGGTGAAGATTACCTGACCATCAAAAGGTCTTCAATCAAAGAAACGCTTGATTTTATCCTGAAAGACATTCAGAGTGCCATCGATAATTTACCTGCTTCAATTGAGCAGGGCCGTGCCAACCGCGCTGCTGCAGCTGCATTGAAATCAAGGGTTTTATTATTTTGTGCCAGTAAACTTACAAATGGCGGTTACGAAGCCAGCAACACATTGGTTTCTTTCCCGGCCGGAAGCCAGAACGGTTTATTGCAACAGGCCCGCGATGCTGCAAAAGATGTTATGGACGGAAAATATGGCAACTTCGCATTAGTTGGTTCAACAGCTGATCCGGCTTCACCGCTTTCGGCTGCCGATGTACAGAAATACGCCGACAATTATTTTAGCATTTTCAACCAGAAAGCAGGCTGGAACTCAGAAACTATCTGGGGTATCCAGTTCCCGCTTACCGGCGGTAATGTAAACAATGCCAACTTGTGGTATGGCCCGAACGGTTATCATAACTGGGGCAACAATAACCCAACTGAACCGATGGTACGCAGCTACGAAATGGCCGACGGATCTAAATTCCAGTGGGATGCTTACGATCCGGGGAATATGGAAGTGCGCACCGCTACAGCAGAACAATTGGCTGCCGACCCGTTACGTAACCCTTACAATGGTCGCGAACCTCGTTTCTATGCTTCAATTTTATACGATGGAGCTCCCTGGCAGGCTCGTCCTTCTGACGCAGCAGGATTGGAACCTGAAAATAAAGTTCAGACTGGTTACTACTACAAAGCTCCGGGCGATGCTGAACCGTACAAAAAAGGTCTTGATACCCGTCAGGGTTTAATTGAAGCCTGGAACGGAACCAAAAATGCTTATTACATCCGTAAACTTTGCGATCCATCCATCGCTGGTCAGTATTTCAGAAATACAAATACATGGGTTGAATTCCGCTATGCCGAAATCCTCATGAATTATGCTGAAGCCTGTATTGAACTGGGTGGTGCTGATTTACAAAAAGGGATGGATGCATTAAATATGGTTCGTAACCGTGCCGGCTTACCCGACAGGATTGCTGCCGACCAGGCTACCGCACGCGAATACCTGCGCCACGAAAGAAACATTGAATTTTTTGCCGAAGGTCACCGTTATTACGACATGCGCCGCTGGATGATTGCTGAAGAAGTAATCACCGACGTATTCGGAATGAGGATTGAACATTACGACAATGGCAGCAAAATGTGGAAATACAACAAAGCTGACAAAGCTGATGCAAGAGCATTTACTGATAAAAAATTCTACTGGGTACCACTGTCACGCGACGAAATGAACAAAGCGCCGCAGTTACAGCAAAATCCGGGATACAATTAGTTAAGTTTGATTGGTATGTAAAAGGGACCGGCTCACTTGAGCCGGTCTTTTTTAAACCAATCGCAGAATTTTCCCTATACTCCCTTAAAAACTATTTCTCTATTTCTTTGATAATCAATATTGACAACAACTAACTAAATCGCTATGGCCCGATTCAGACTTTCTCTTATGATGTTTTTACAGTACATGATGTATGCAGTGTGGTGGGTTCCGCTGGCTGCGTATCTCACCAATCTTGAGATTGGCGCTACACAAAAAGCTTTGATTCTGAGCTCCATGGCAATCGGATGTTTGCTTTCTCCGGTAATAGGAATGCTTGCCGACCGATTGTTTGCCGCCCAGAAAGTATTGGCCGGACTGAATCTGATTAATGCAGTAATGTTGTTTATGGCCGGTACTACAAATAACCCCGATTTGCTGTTTATTTTCCTCATTGTTGCCATGCTGGGCTACATGCCTTCGTGGGGTCTCACAAGTTCAATCGCCATGACTCATCTGCCTTCGGAACAATTCCCGAAAGTGCGTGTTTTTGGCTCAATTGGCTGGGTGACTTCAGGGATTTTCAGTGTTTTTTTTATAAAAGTTCTGGGCGTTGATTTCGATGGAACCAACCTGCCCTTTTATTGTGGTGCTGGTGTAAGTTTGTTAGCCACGGCAGCCAACCTCATGTTGCCAAAAACGCCGCCTGCTGCGAGTGGACAGAAGTTTTCGATGATAGATGCGTTTGGTTTGGGAACTTTACAATTAATGAAAGACCGCAATTTTGCCTTTTTCATCCTGTTTTCATTTCTCTCGATGATTCCCTTTGCAATGTATTATTCCTATTTCTCCGAATTTCTGCTGAACATGAATACAAAGTACATATCGGTTACTATGAACTGGGGTGTGCTTGCCGAAATGGGTTTTATGTTGTTGATTCCAATCGCCATCAAACGTTTTGGCCTTCGAAATGTGATGATTCTGGGTCTTGTGGCAATGATAATCCGCTACCTGTCGCTCTATGCCGGTGGTGTTATTAATCAAAACTGGATGTTCTATATCGGTATTCTTATACACGGGTTAATATTTGGGTTCTTTTATGTCGGTGGACAGATTTACATCGAGAAAAAGTCGCCTGCCCCTTTAAAATCACAGGCCCAGGGCTTTATTTTTCTTGTCACTTTTGGTGTTGGACTACTTGTTGGCAACCTGCTGTGTGGCGAACTGATTCAGCTTTATAAAAACGAAAACGGCTACAACTGGGATGCAATCTGGGGAATCACCACAATATCATCAATAGTTTTGTTGCTTTTATTTGTGTTGTTTTTTAAGAAAGAAAAGGAAGTTTAGGTTGACAAAGTAAAAGTGTAATTAGAACTTTTTGATTTAATTTCATTGTTGCCCGGGAAGGTACCTTTTTAAATATGGATACTTTTATTTCATACCTCTGTCAATGACTTTTATTTGCTAATACCTGATTATATTTACATTAGTGTTTGCCAATTTTTAAGACCCTGAAACGAGTTCAGGGTGACGTTCGGATATACATTACTGGTTAGAACGTCATGCCGAATTCATTTCGGCATCTCCCAGCCATTCCGATTCCATGTATTGTGAATAGAAATCTCTTCAGAATTACCTGATATTAGTATGGTATTTTGTGTCCATAGGCTGCCTACCTGAAAAACACATGATACCAATAGGTATCGCGATATTCTTGTAACGCCTTTTCTGCCTGTTGTTTGTTATTTCTGTTTTGCTGAAAAATCTGGTAATACTTATTGAAACTAATCACAGTTTCAGGTTGTACAGTAAATCCTTCAAACTCCGGGTACTTCCCAAGGTTCAGTAAACTGTAGGCAACCACAGCCTCTTCAATATTCTTTGGGATTTTTTCAAATCCGGCTGTTTTAAGCAGTGGCAAAAGCCTTGTTACATTTTCAAAATCTTTTTGAAGCAAAAGTAAGGCAAACTTATACTGAACAGCAATTCGGTTTGTTGAATCGGCTGCAAGAATTAAATCAATATTTGCTTGCGGATTTTCGGCCAGCACAAAGAAATCCTGACTCGTTTTCAGTCGTTGTTTCTGACCAAGTTCGGAATCGTTCAATATCGCGGTTTCGTTATCCAGAAACGATTCAAATCTGCGGGCTTCATCACGGTAAAAAACCGTTTGTTTCAAAATCGAGATGTACTTTGCCACTACTCTGTAATTTCCGTTAATCAGTTCGGTTTTAATCAGCATTTTTATTCCTTCAGGCGTATTACCGCGCATTACCATATACTCGTATGCCCAGCGTTGCGCTTCGTTAATCTGCCCTATCGAATAATAAAAATACCCTCCCCTTTTCAGCACTTCACCCACCAATTCCCAGGGCAAGAAAAGTGTACGTGCATCGGGGCTTTGCGGAAAACTGAAAAGTTTATCGGTAAGTTTTCCGGTTTCTGCCAGCGCAATATTATTCAGAAAACCAGTAAGAATATTTACCGATGGATGTTGTTCATTATAAGCAATTACCTCATTGAATTTCTGTTGATAAAACAACTTTTCAACTTCAAAATAATGCTTGTCTTTTACTTCGTATTTTGAAATGTTTATTGCACCAAAAACAAGTATGATTAAAAACGGGGTAAATTGTAATACTGATATTTTTCTGATGGTAAGGTTTTGAATCAAGGTAATTCGGATGTTGAATAAAGCAGGTAAAAAGGCAATAGCAAAAAATAATGCAAAAAACAGATATTGCTGATTGCCTGTGCTTTGATTGGCATAAGGATAAAGCAGAAGTTCTCCTATTGATTCAAAAAACAGCAATTCTCCTGAAATCAGGATAAATAAAATCGTTGGTAATATTAAAATGGCCATTTTCGGCCAGCGATATTTTTCATCCGAAAAAAACAAATGCAACAACAACATCATCATTAAAATAAACGAGAAACTTCCTGTAAGAAAGTACCATCCCGGAAAAAACAGTATTGGAATCCAGCTTGATTTTCGTTTTAAAAAACTGACAATCAGATAAAAAACAAAAACCTGCAACAAAATTCCCAGCAGATTATAAGTCTGAAACTGATAATTGGTTTGCAGATAAACCAGAATTGCACCAGCTAAAAAAGGGATAAAAAACTGTGTTTTTGTTGTGATTCTTTCACCAATCCGGGCGATTAATAAAGCCATAAGACAAATTTCAGCCGACACCACCAGTGCCCCAACCAGCGGATAGTAATAAAACGCAGTTTGTAGTTCGCCTAACCAAACCAAAAAGCCACCGGGCTGATTTAAATGTTTAAACAAATACTCAACCGATGTTTGAAATAACATCGATTTTTCCTGGTAATAGAAAATATAACCGGCAAAAAACCAGAAATAAAATATAGTGAGACAGAAAAAGGCGATGTAAGCAGCCAATTGAATTATCCGGTTTGTTTTCAGGTTGTTAGTTGTCATTGGTTTCAGGTTGTCATTGTTTTGACCATTTCGCAGGTTTTGCTTCCTTTTGGGCCGCTTTTCTGATTTCACCCGGTAGAAATGAAAAATCAGACTCCGAAAATTCAGGGATATTAAACGTTTTCAGAAAGCGGCTGTAAAACAGCGGGTCTTTCTGAGGAAGAATAAATGGCTTGTGCGCATTTCCGCTTTCATCGATATATGCAATGTAGGGTCGGGCCGACAAACCATCGTCGCGTTTACTGCTGAAAATCAGCCAGCGGCCATTTGCCGACCAGGAGTGATAGCTTTCGGTAAAATCGCTGTTCACTGCCATTGGTTTCGTGCTGAAATCTTCAAGATTTATGCTCCACAAATCGGCTTCCTTATGCCAGATGGGGAAACAACCATAATTGTGCAATGTAAAAATCAACTGTTTTCCATCTGGCGAAACTCGCGGAAATGAAACGCTTTTACCAATGGTATCGGCATTAAAAACAAGCTCTTCTGCACTAAAACTTCTGGTTTTGGCATTGAATGCTGTTCGGTACAAATTATACCTGATATCGCTGTACAGGTAGTTTTTATCTATTTGTTTTGCCCGGCAGAAATACAAATATTTCCCGTCGGGCGACCACTCGGGATAAGTATCCATAAACTGGTCACTGTTTTGAAAATGAATGGGTTGAATGTTGTTTCCGGCAACATTGTAAAGCAAAAGTGACGATTCAAGGTCGGAAACTTCGATCTTTTTTTGTTCCGAGGAATGAAACTGTTGCACCACTTTATTCGACGAAAATGCCACAAATTTTCCCGACGGATGCCATCGCGGATAAGTCGCCCCATTCTCCATCTCAGCAGTTTTCAGATTAAATTTTTGCAAATCGCCATCCGAAACAAAAAAGGTACCTCCCATTGAGCCACGCACATGAAACATAAAATTGGCCTGATTCTGCTGGTTTACAGCGTGGCAATTCACGCAATTTTCATCCACAACTTCGTTTTTAATCACGGCCTTTTCATCAAATGTTTCGAGGTTCCGCTGCATAATGCTCATCTCTTTCCAGCTTTCGTAACCCGGATAAAGCAACCGGTAAATAACATACGGCGGAATTGGCGCTTTGGAAACTGAGTTTGAAAACGCTTCAAACTCACCCCAATTCCCTGCATTTTTTACATACACTTTGTAAGTTATCTCCTGACCTGCCGCAGATTTCAACAAGCTTTTCCATTTCTTTTCAGGAATGATTATTTCTCCTTCACGGGATAAAATTTCGATACTTTCACCAGCTTCAGAAGTAATTGTAACTGCGTATGAATCACCTTTTTCATTGATGATAAAATTCAGCGGGGCGATATTTACAGGGATGGTAATCCCTGTGTAACCGGGTTCAATCTGAGGTTGTCCATCCACCTTAGTCACACTTTCGCCGGGACCGCTTTTACATGCACTAAAAAATGTAAAGGCTATTATTATACTTATCAGGTTACTCTTTTTCACTTCAAAAATTTATGTTGTAAAGAAATAACCGAAACACCTAAAAAACAAACAATTTCATCAGTTTTGTCAATTGTTTAATCATTCCTTTAGCGGCAATCTTTTTATAAAGTTCAAACCAAAAACAATGAAAAACTTAATTTTTCGCACAAAAAACAAGATTTTAATTTCAATTCATTTTGAAGTACAGATTGTTTTTTTAGATTTGCAACAAAATTACAAAACAAGATGAAATTATCTGCAATTATTCTAGTCCTCGTGGTCGTCATTCCAGAATGTTCCGGGAAGGGTTAGTTTATTGTGTAGATTGAAGATATTTACAGGCCTTTTCCGAAAACGGGGAAGGCCTTTTTAATTAAAAGAGTTTTAAATTTTTACAACAATGCAGATTCCATTAAGAAGCAACACAACCACGCAAGGCCGCAGAATGGCCGGTGCCCGCAGTTTATGGCGCGCCAATGGCATGAAAGAGGAACATTTCGGGAAACCCGTAATTGCCATTGTAAACTCGTTTACCCAGTTTGTTCCGGGTCATGCCCACCTGCACGAAATTGGCCAATATCTGAAAAAACTTGTTGAAAAACAGGGCTTTTTTGCAGCCGAGTTTAATACAATCGCCATCGACGATGGCATTGCCATGGGCCACGACGGCATGTTGTACTCGCTGCCATCGCGCGATGTAATTGCCGACAGTGTTGAATACATGTGCAATGGTCACAAAGTGGATGCAATGATATGCATTTCGAACTGCGACAAAATTACTCCCGGAATGTTAATGGCCGCCGTACGACTGAATATTCCTGCTGTTTTTGTTTCAGGCGGACCGATGGAAGCCGGTACTGTTGGCACAAAAAAATATGACCTTGTGGATGCCATGGTTTTAGCTGCTGATCAATCCATTTCCGACCAGGAACTTTCTGTAATTGAGCAAAATGCCTGTCCTACCTGCGGTTCATGTTCGGGTATGTTTACAGCCAACTCAATGAACTGCCTCGCCGAAGCCATCGGTTTGGCGCTGCCGGGTAACGGAACCATTGTGGCAACTCACGCAAACCGTAAAAAGCTTTTTGAAGAGGCTGTCGATAAAATTATTGCAGCCACAAAATCATATTATTTTGAAGGAAACGACAAAGTTTTACCCCGCAGCATTGCCACCCGTGAGGCATTTTTAAATGCCATGAAACTCGATATTGCCATGGGCGGATCAACAAATACAGTTTTGCATTTGCTGGCAATCGCACACGAAGCTGAAGTTGATTTTACGATGAAAGATATCGACCAACTCTCGCGGATAACGCCAAACCTGTGTAAAGTTTCGCCAAGTTCGCATTACCATGTTCAGGATGTAAACCGCGCCGGNNCCAGCCTGGATAACGACCGCGAAAAAGGTTGTATCCGCGATATTGAACATGCCTACAACAAAGATGGCGGATTGGCTGTACTTTATGGAAATATTGCCGAAAGTGGCTGTATTGTAAAAACAGCCGGCGTTGACCCGTCGATTTTCAAATTTACCGGAACTGCCAAAGTTTTCGATTCGCAGGACGATGCAGTAAACGGCATTTTGGGCGACACAGTGCAAAAAGGCGATGTGATTGTAATACGGTACGAAGGGCCAAAAGGAGGACCGGGGATGCAGGAAATGCTCTACCCTACTTCTTACCTTAAATCGATGCAGCTTGACAAATATTGTGCGCTGATTACTGACGGCCGTTTTTCGGGCGGTACATCAGGGCTTTCCATCGGGCACGTTTCACCCGAAGCAGCTTCAGGCGGAGCAATTGCCCTGATTCAGAATAACGACAAAATTGAAATCGATATTACAAAACGCTCGATTAACCTGATGATTTCTGATGAAGAAATGGCAAAACGCAGATCTGCAGAGTCGGCACGCGGACAGGCAGCCTACACACCAGCCGCGCGGAAACGTGTGATTTCGAAAGCGCTGAAAGCTTACGCAAGCCTTGTATCATCGGCAGACATGGGTGCAGTGAGATTAATAGACTAATGCGTGAGTGCTTGAATGCAATAATGCAAGAATGCAAGAATAAAAGAAAAAAGAAAAACAAAACTTATTTATATGGCTACAAAAAAAGTTACAGGATCACAAGCGGTAATACTTTCGCTGCTTGAAGAAGGGGTAGATATTATTTTTGGGTACCCCGGGGGCGCCATTATGCCCATTTACGATGCCTTGTACGATTTCGACAGGCACATCAACCACATTCTTACCCGTCACGAACAGGGCGCAGTACACGCAGCCGAAGGTTATGCCCGGGTTACAGGAAAAGCCGGCGTTTGCTTTGCCACTTCAGGGCCAGGTGCCACAAACCTGATAACAGGCATTGCCGACGCAATGATCGACTCTACTCCGCTGGTTTGCATTACCGGACAGGTTGCATCTCCGCTGTTAGGTACCGATGCTTTTCAGGAATCGGATGTGGTGGGTATTTCAATGCCGGTAACAAAATGGAATTACCAGATTACTGATTCCAGCGAAATTCCTGAAGTAATTGCTCAGGCTTTTTATATTGCACAATCAGGCCGCCCCGGTCCGGTATTAATTGATATTACTAAAGATGCCCAGTTTGGTGAACTTGATTTTGAATATAAAAAATGCCGCAAGGTACGCAGCTACATTCCCGAATCACCCGTCGATCCGTTTAAAGTTAAAGAAGCTGCCGACCTCATCAACGCAGCAAAAAAACCACTTTTACTTTTTGGACAGGGTGTGATTATCGGTCAGGCCGAACAGGAATTAAAAGACTTTATTGAAAAAACAGGGATTCCAGCCGCCTGGACATTGCTTGGTCTTTCGGCTTTACCAAGCGATCACCCACTGAATGTGGGCATGTTGGGCATGCACGGTAATTATGGCCCGAACCTGTTAACCAACGAGGCCGATCTGATTATTGCCGCCGGTATGCGTTTCGACGACAGGGTTACCGGAAAAGTAAGCGCCTATGCAAAACAGGCAAAAATCATCCATCTCGAAATCGATCCGGCAGAAATCAACAAAATTGTAAAAGCTGATGTGGCCGTTCTCGGAAATGTAAAAAAATCGCTTAAAATGCTGATTGGTAATGTAACCGAAAACAACCACGACCAATGGATACAGCGTTTCAGGGATTGTGATAAAATTGAAGATGAAAAAATTATTCAGAAAGATTTGTATCCGGTGAAACCTGGTCTTACCATGGGCGAAGCCATTCGCATATCAACTGAAATGACAAATAATGAAGCGATTCTGGTTACCGATGTGGGTCAGCACCAAATGATTGCACAGCGTTATTTTAAATTCAAAACCACAAAAAGCAATGTAACATCCGGTGGGCTAGGAACCATGGGATTTGGCTTACCGGCCAGTATCGGTGCGCAATTGGGCGCTCCGGGCCGAACAGTAATCGCAGCCATCGGCGACGGCGGTTTCCAGATGACAATCCAGGAACTGGGAACCATTGCACAAAACAAACTGCCTGTAAAAATTCTGTTGCTCAACAATCATTTCCTCGGAATGGTGCGGCAATGGCAGCAGTTGTTCTTCGAAAAACGGTACTCGTTCACTGAACTTCAGAATCCCGATTTTATTACAATCGCCAAAGGATTTGGTATTCCGGGACACAAAGTGGATGTTCGCGACGACCTTGAAACCGGTATCAGAAAAATGATTGAACATGAAGGACCTTACCTGCTCGAAGTTACCATCGAGAAAGAAGATAATGTTTTCCCGATGGTTCCAACCGGTGCTTCGGTTTCAGATATCATTCTTGAACCCTGATAATGTAAAAATGAAAGTTCAAAGTTTATATTTCAAAGATTAAAGTCATTCCAATGAAAAAAGAATTCAACATAACCATTTTTTCAGAAAACCATATCGGGTTACTCAATCGTATCACCATCGTTTTTACAAGGCGCAGAATTAATATTGAAAGTCTTGTAGTTTCTGAATCGGCCATTGAAGGGGTTTACAAATTCCTTGTGGTGATTAATTCAAACGAAGACCAGGTAAAAAAAGTGGTTGCGCAAATCGAAAAACTGATTGACGTAATCAGGGCCTTCTACCACACCAACGAAGAAATGATTTTTCAGGAATTGGCGCTTTACAAGGTACCGATTGAAGCGCTTTACGAAAGCGACACGGTTGAGCGTATTGTGCGCAAAGCAGGCGCCAGGATTCTGGAAATTACCCGCGAATATGTGGTAATCGAAAAAACCGGTCACATCGAAGAAACACAGGCGTTGTTTGAAGAGCTGAACCAGTTTAAGGTAATGCAGTTCACACGTTCGGGCCGCGTGGCACTTACCCGCGACCCCATCGAACGGCTTTCTGTTTTTCTGAAAGAACGCGACGCTTTTTTAGACAGTCTCGACTAAAAATAAATTCAATTGTTATAAATCATCGAAAACCTGTCTGGAATTTTTTTCAGGCAGGTTTTTCTTATTTTTGAGGCAACGGATGAACTAAAAATCAATTTTTGATGAAACAAAAGTCGCTGACTGCTTCAATAAAACCAATTGTTATTGTTTCGCTGTTGTTATCTTTTGGGTATGTTGGCATTGTGGTTCAACCATTTTTGTATGCCCACCATACACAATCGCCATTCATTTTTTCGGTTGTTTTTTTGAAGAGTTTCCTCCAGTTTCCTGGTGAACCAGCCGAATACATTGCCAATTTCTTCATGCAAATCTTTTACCAGCCCGTTTCAGGAATTATTGCATTTTCACTGATTTCGGGGTTACAGTTTATACTGGCAATGCTCTTGCTTAAATCCATCAGCAAATCCATTTTTACTCCACTACTTGCATTGATTCCATTGATGTTTTCGATGGTTCTTGCAAACAACTACAACCTTCCCTACTCCATCGAAATTTCAGTAATACTAATCCTTGCGCTTTTATTGCTAATGGCGAAATCGGGAGCTGGCATTTTCAGGCTGATATTATTTTTTATTTCAGCGGCGTTATTGATTTATTACATTTCCGGAAGCGGCTATTTCCTTTTGTTTTCGCTTACTACAGCGCTTTTTCCATTCAATCTGAATCAAAAACAGAGAGTAATTTTTACAGTTTTTTTGGCTGGTTTTGCACTGATATTACCTTACGTTGCTACTCATTTTATCTTTGCCATTCCGCCAAAACAGGAATACTTTTACTTTTTTCAGCCCAAAGCATTTTTTATGAATTATAAACCTTCCATCGTTTTTTTTCTTTACCTGCTTTCAATGCCTGCGCTTATTATCCTTACTTTGATATTGAAATCGTTTGAAACAAAAACTCAAAAGCAGATGGCCATTCAAACGATCATTATTTTGGTTCTTATTGCAGGCTTAGCTGTTTTCAGTCATTATTTTTCGTTTCAACCCGATGAAAAGAAAAAAGTTGCCGCCGATTATTACTGCTACACAAACAACACCGAAAAAACCGCAGCCAACGCAAAAAGTCTGAAAGATTACAACTTTAAGGCAAATGTGAATTATAACCTTGTTTTAAGCAAAACAGGTCAGTTAAACGAAAAAGCATTTGATTTTCTGCAAATTACGGGTAGCGATGCCATTTATCCCGATGTTGAATTCCAGGCCGAAATGTCGTTTGTTGCCGCCGATTTTTATTACAATCTGGGCTTCATTTCGGAAGCACGACACTGGACCTACGAAACACTTGTTTTTTATCCGAACAATCGCCGCACCCTACAATTGCTTGTAAAAATTCATCTGGTTACAGGAGAATTCACGGCTGCTCAGCAATATCTTTCGATACTGAAATCCGGCTTCGGTTCGAAGAAATTTATTAGTGAATTTGAGCCTGTGATAATGGATACCACTTTATTTGCTAATTATCCTGAATTGGTTGAAAAACGCAGTTTTATTCCTGCCGAGGGCGAATTGAGTCCGTTTATCGAAGAACGGTTGAAACAATTGTTGGCTGCAAATCCGCAAAACAAAAAAGCTTATGAATTTTTGGCATTGTATTACCTGATGGAATCGGACGCAGAAAAATTTGTTGAACTCTACAAAAGTGCCGGACAGTATTTTGACAAAATTCCGATTGTTTACGAGGAGGCTTTACTGATTTTTGGCGAAAAATACGAACTGCCTGCAAACAAACAGTTTCAGATTTCAGCAGAAACAAAAGTCCGTTTCGATGTTTTCACAAAAAAACGGGACCAGTACAGAAACAACATCCGGACTGCCAGAAACATGTTGTATAAAGAATTTGGAAGCAGCTATTTTTATTTCCGCGAATTTGTGTACCCGAATGTAATTAAACCTGAAATAATTGACGATGACAGCGATTATCCGGCTATATAAAAATTCATTTGGAAAACTCATTTTCAGTCTGATTGTATTATCAGGATTTGCATTATCAGGACTGGTTTCAGGTTGTTCTTCCGACAGCGAAGACACTCAGGAAACAAACCGTGTGGCATCCATTTATCCTGATTATTACGACCTTACTTTACCGCCAAATATTGCTCCGCTCAATTTTATCATCAACGAAACAGCAACAAAATTCAATATTGAAATTACTGGCCAAAATGGAACACCCATTAAAATTGAAACAAAAAATACGCTTATCGAAATACCTGAAAAACCCTGGAGTAAGCTGTTAAAGGCGAATACTGGAAAATTCATTAGCATAGAAACCAGCGCTTTAAAAGAAAATAATTGGCAAAAATTCAAACCAATCGTCCACAAAATTGCAGCCGACACCATTGACTCGCATCTTGTTTACAGGCTGGTTCATGCCACCTACCTGAAATGGAAAGACATGGGTATTTACCAGCGCAACCTTACCAATTTCGATGAAACCCCTTTGATTGAAAACAGCTCCACCGAAAATGGTTGTATGAACTGCCATTCGTTTGCCAAAAACAACCCGGACAAAATGATGATTCATTTCCGCATTGTTCACCCGGGAACTTTGATTTGGAACAACGGAGAACTTACAAAAACCGATACAAAAACCGACAAAACAATGTCGGCGGGTGTTTATCCGGCCTGGCACCCTGATGGAAAACACATTGCCTTTTCCACCGGAAAAATCAGTCCTCACCTCACAACCCGACTGGGAAAACCTGTTGATGTTGCCGACAAAGCTTCGGGAATTATTGTTTTGAATACCGAAACAAATACAGTAATTACCTCGCCTCAGATTTCTACAAACCGCCGTGAAAGTATGCCGGAATGGTCGGCTGACGGAAAATACCTCTATTTTGTGAGTGCACCCGAAGCGCAGAAAGGCAACGAGGAAAGTCTGCTCCACAACCGCTACAGCCTGATGCGCATTGCCTGTGATATTGAAAACAACGTTTGGGGTGAAGCCGAAATGGTGCTGAATGCCGACAGTATAGGCAAAAGTATTTCGATGCCGGCAGTTTCGCCCGATGGCAAGTTTATGGTTTGTTCCATGAGCGACTTTGGCTATTTCACCATTTTTCACCAGAAAAGCGATTTGTACTTCATCAACCTTGCCGATTTCTCCTTCAAAAAGCTGGAGTTAAACAGCGAATACGCTGAGAGCCACTCGTCGTGGTCGGTCAACAGCCGGTGGCTTGTTTTCAGCAGCAAACGCGCCGATGGCGTTTTTACCCGTCCGTACATCGTTTATATCGACGAAAACGGTAAACCCGGAAATCCGCTTGTATTGCCGCAAAAAAATCCGGCAATTTATCAGCAAATCACAGCCAATTACAACCGTCCCGACCTGATTACCGGAAAGGTAAACCTCTCACCTATTCAAATTCGTGATGTTGTTTTGGGTGAGGCTGAAAAAGTAAAGGTTGAATAATTATCAAACAACCAAAGGTTTGTCTTCAATTTTTGTTTTTGGTAAAAACGAAACCAATAACACTCCTGCCAATGCGACAACAATTAAAACTGAAAAACCAATTGCATAACTTTTTGCGGCATCGTTATACAAATAACCAACAAGCACCGGAAAAAATGATTCTGCAATTCCATCGGCAACCAAAATAATTCCCATGGTTCGGCCCAGTGCTTTTACGCCAAATAAATCGCCCGCCATCAAAGGAATAATCATATAATCGCCGCCCAAACCAATGCCAAAAACGATGGCAAACAGGTATATTTTACCTTCAAATGGCGGCAGAACCAGCAGTGTGATGGCAGCAGCCACAATACAATAAATCAGAATCATCACATATTTACGGTTAACCAAATCGGCCAGCCAACCCATTATAACTCGTCCGGCCAGGCTCGAAAACAATACCGCCGACATAATTCCGGCAGCGTGAGCCTGTGTAAAATCGAGGTCGCGGAGGTAGAGTTTCAGGTGTTGCATCATGCCGCCCACAGCGCCAATGGAACACATACTGCCAAATGCCAACAGGTAAAAATTGCGGTTTTTGAAAATCTGTTTCATCGAAACCGGCGGCTCTTTTTTCACAGTCTCAACTGGCTTTGTTTTTGCCGGATCTTTGATAAAAAAAGCCAGTGGAAACGCAATCACCACAATCAATACACCCAAAATGGTGAGCGCATTTTGCCAGCCAAAACTTTTTTCGAGGTTAGTGGCAAGAATTGGTACAATTGCGCCGCCCGCGCCAATTCCGAGGTAAGCAATTCCCATCGCCTTCCCACGGTTTTTGTCGAACCAGCGCGAAATTAAAACCTGGCAAGGCAGCGGCCCGCCAAAAACATAACCCAACGCATTAAAAACATAAAAGAAATAGAAAATCCAGAGAGTCGAGGCGTGGCTTAATCCAAACAGAGCAACTCCGGCCAAAACCACACCGAGCATCATCAGTCGCCGCGGCCCGTAACGATCAATCAGCCAGCCGGCTAAAAAGCCAAAAAGCGGCGCAACAACCAGTTTACCAAACGCATTTCCCGAGGTGACTTCGGCACGTGAAAAGCCAAAATCCTTGACCATAAAATCGTAAAAAAACGGGATGCCGTACAGTGCAAAACCTACAATGGCAAACAACGCCAGAAAAGCTGTAAAAACAATATAGGTTTGTGAACTACCGCTGGTGATTTTTGGTTGGCTGGCTGCTGAGTTATTCATAGTTACAGTTTCAATCAGGTTGGTTAAAATTAGTTGTTTCACAAATATGCACTTTGTTTTATTTGGTTTAAAATAATCTTCTCAGTTTTTAAATGCCTGTTTAAAATTCTGAATAAAAACAAGCTCAAAATATTGTCGGCAGGCAATTTTTTAGGAACTTTCGGGCCTTTTACAGAATAAATATGAAACCAAATCCTATCGTAATAACTGCCATCGAAGTTTACCAGGCTCCCATCAAATTGAAAAAACCCTTTGTGATTTCGCTTGGACCATTAACTCATGCTGGAAACATTTATGTGGTTATCAGCACCAACATTGGGCTAACCGGTTTTGGAGAGTGCAGTCCGTTTATGACCATCAATGGTGAAAGCATGGAAACAGGGTTTGTTGTCGCTCAATATCTGGCAAAAAAGCTGATTGGAATGAACCCGCTGGAAATTGAAAAATGCACAGTGGCGATGGATTCGGTAATTTTTGGCAACTCAAGTATAAAAAGCGCTTTCGATATGGCTTTATACGATATTGCTGCGCAAAATTCAGGTGTACCGCTTTATCGTTTCTTGGGTGGGAAAAACAATAAAACCATTCAAACCGATTACACTGTGAGTTTAGGCGATAAGAAAACAATGGCGGAAGATGCAGTGCAAATCAAAAACCGGGGTTTTCAATTCATAAAAGTAAAAGTGGGCGAATCAAAAGAAAAGGATATCGAACGCATCAGGCTGATTCGTGAAAGCATCGGGCCTGAAATTCCACTCCGGCTTGATGCCAACCAGGGGTGGAATACAAATGATGCTGTTGAAATTCTGAATGCAGTTGCCGACTGCAATATTCAGCTTTGCGAAGAACCTATTCCACGCTGGAATTTTATGGAACTGCCTGAAATCAGGGAAAAAAGCCCGATTCCAATCATGGCCGACGAATCGTGTTGCGACCACCACGATGCCCAACGACTGATTGACCTTGAAGCCTGCGAACTATTTAACATCAAACTCGGGAAATCGGCTGGGATTTTTACTGCGATCAAAATCATTGAGTTGGCAGAAATGGCTGGCATTAATATACAAATCGGCGGATTTCTTGAATCGAGGCTTGGTTTTACAGCTTCAGCGCACCTCGCTTTAACCAGCAAAAACATTGTTTATTTTGATTTCGATACGCCGCTGATGCTCATTGACGACCCTGTGATTGGCGGAATTCAATACCTCGAAAACGGAAAGATTCAGATTCCTGAAACTCCGGGACTGGGTGCTTCAATAGAGCCGGATTTTTTGAAAACTTTGAAGAAAGTCGCTATTAAAAATTAACAAAAAACCCCGCCTCACGGCAGGGTTCCTGTTAAAGTCTGTCTTATTTTTTGAAATCAGATAATCGCCTTCATCGATTCCATGGCTTCGCGCAGCTCGGCGCCAATCATTTCCACTTCGTGATAACGAATTTTGTCATTAATTTCAATCAGTTCGCGGTTGTCAACATGGCCGTCTTTTCCTTCGTTAAAGTTGCGGCCAATCACGTTGGTGTCAATGCGGCTCATAAAATCGGCCAGCAGCGGGCGACAGGCGTGGTCGAACAGATAACAGCCATATTCGGCAGTATCAGAAATCACACGGTTCATTTCGTATAATTTTTTGCGGGCGATTGTGTTGGCAATCAGCGGTGTTTCGTGCAGCGATTCGTAGTAAGCCGATTCAGCTTTGATTCCGGTTTCTGTCATCACTTCGAAAGCAAGTTCAACACCCGCTTTTACAAAAGCAATCATCAAAACACCATTGTCGAAATATTCCTGTTCTTTGATTTCCATATCGCCGGCTGGTGTTTTTTCAAACGCCGTTTCGCCAGTGGCAGCGCGCCAGGTTAAAAGGTCTTTGTCGCCGGCAGCCCAGTCTTTCATCATCGTCGATGAAAATACGCCCGACATAATATTGTCCATATGTTTTTCGAAAAGCGGACGCATGATTTGTTTCAGTTCGTCGGCCAGTTTATAAGCTTCAATTTTTGCCGGATTCGAAAGTCGGTCCATCATGTGTGTGATTCCGCCTAATTTCAACGCTTCGGTGGTGACTTCCCAACCATATTGTACTAATTTGGCTGCGTAATTCGGGTTGATTCCTTTTTCAACCATTTTGTCGAAACAAAGCAACGAACCACTTTGCAACACACCACAAAGAATGGTTTGTTCGCCCATCAAATCCGATTTTACTTCGGCAACAAACGACGAATGCAAAACACCCGCTTTGTGTCCGCCTGTTCCAACACAATACGCTTTTGCAATTTCAAGTCCGTCGCCGTTCGGGTCGTTTTCGCGGTGAACCGCAATCAAAGTCGGAACGCCAAATCCACGCAGAAATTCGGCACGAACTTCAGAAGCCGGCGATTTTGGCGCAACCATAATTACAGTTAAATCCTTGCGGATTTCAATCCCTTCTTCCACAATATTAAAACCGTGTGAATACGAAAGACATGCTCCCTGTTTCATCAGCGGCATTGCAGCTTTTACAACCGGGGTGTGGTATTTGTCGGGAGTAAGGTTCAGGACAAGGTCGGCCTGTGGAATCATTTCCTCAAAAGTATCCACCGCAAATTTGTTTTCGGTGGCATTTACATAAGAAATGTGTTTTTCGTCGATTTCGACTTTGCGCAGTGCATACGAAATATCGAGGCCACTGTCGCGCATGTTCAGGCCTTGTGCGAGACCCTGGGCACCGCAACCCAGTACTACGATTTTTTTACCTACAAGTTTTTTTACACCGTCAGCGAATTCCGAATCTTCCATGAAATCGCATTTTCCGAGCTGTTCTAACTGAAGACGCAACGGAAGTGAACTAAAATAATTTGCCATTTTTTATTGTTTTAATTTGATTACTAATCTTTTATTTAAAATGCTTTTCTCCTTTCTGTCATGCTGTCCCGAATATTCGGGATTATTTCAGCATCTTCTTGAATTACCAGATTCCGAAACAAGTTCGGAATGACGTTTAAACTTGTAACAATATTCCATTGCAAAGCAATAAAATATAAATTACTCCGCGTTGTAAAAATAAAGGTTTTTTAGGTAATATTCATGGATTTGAAATTCATGTTTTGAATTTATTCTGAATAAACAATTTGTTTTTCAGGTAATTAAAAAAAATCATATTTGTTAATTTACACGATTACAATACTCCCTGCAAACGATATTGCTGGGGTGTGATTCCGGTTTCGCGTTTAAAAAACTTGGTAAAATACGACTGGTCGGAAAAATGCAGCCGGTTGGCAATTTCGGAAACCGAAAGGTTGGTATGCACAAGCAACCGTTTTATTTCGAGCACCTGCTTTGCCTTTATAATCTGTGAAGTTGTTTTTCCGGTAAGCTGAATCACAGTTTGCGTAAGATGACCCGGTGTGATGGCAAGCATCCCGGCATACTCGTTTACAGGAATATTTTTTTGATAATTTTCTTCAACAAGTTGATAAAAACGTTTTACCACCACATGCCCTTTCCCTTTGGGTGCAACCGGTTCGCCGGTTTTGTATAAGACTGAAGTGTAAGTTAAAATCAAATCGAGCAGCGAGCGCAGCAAATCAACTGAATATGCACTCCCCTTTTCAGCTTCGGTAATGGCTTTCTGAAACAGACCTTCAATAAACTCAACGTCGCTGCTGCTGGAAAATTCGAGCGGCTGATTGTCCTGCTTAATGGTGTAGAAAAAAGGAAATTCGATTAAACGGTTTTGGTTGGTTTGATTAATCAGGTAAAACTCGGAGGTGAAAATAAAAATATACCCCTCAATATCGCCGGAAAACTCGATTTTATGCGCCTGTCCCGGCGAAAGATAAAACACGCAAGGTGGTTTAATTTCGTATTTATTTCCATCAATCACATGAAAACCAGAACCTTTTGAAAGATACAGCACCTCAAAAAAATCGTGACGGTGCGGGTACTTCACGCTGAAATGGCGGTTGGCATCAAAAACCTCCACCTGAAACTGGTATCCGCCACGGCCGGATATGCTGAAATTTTGCAGGCTGTAAACCGGAATCTGCTCTCTGTCTTTTTTTTCGTGTTTCAAAACCAAAGTTTTATCGGGGTCGAATTTAAGCTGATGAAACCAACCAGCCAAAAAATCAGATAAATATTAATGAATCAGGGACTGGTTTGGCTGCAAAGTTCTATTTTTGACCACCGTGAGATTGAAAATTATAATATCGCTTTTGATTTTGCTGATTGATGGAAACAGACTTTTTGCTGAATCTTTTCCTAAAAAAGAATCTTTCGGAAAAGTTGAATTTTCCACCACACGAATTCCGGCAAACTCCCCTTCTTTTGCCAAGGACTGGAGGGAGAATGCTGATTCAGTTCACCGTTTCGATTTCAGGTACAACGACAGGAAACGCGGTATTAAACCCTACATCGCTCCGGTTTTGTTGATTTCAACAGGCACCGTTTTGCACTTTTCAACAGAAACAAAGGAGAACTTTCAGGATTGGGTTCAGGAAAATACTTCATACACAGGTCGTGTGGAAGATTACCTGGAATATGCACCGCTGGCCGTGGTTTACGGATTAAATGTGGTTGGAGTAAAAGGCAAAAACAATTTTGGGAACCGCACTGCGATTGTTGTTAAAAGCCTGGTTTTAAACGACCTCATGGTTTCTTCACTCAAAACATGGGTGGGTGAGAAACGACCATCGGGAGGAGTACGGTCGTTTCCATCGGGTCACACTTCGGTGGCATTTGCGCTTGCACAGTTTATGCACCATGAATATGGCGACAAAAGTATTTGGTACAGTGTTGGCGCTTACTCGTGTGCAACTACAGTAGGAATGATGCGTGTTGCCGGAAATGCCCACTGGATTTCGGATGTGGTTGCCAGCGCCGGTTTCGGTATGCTTTCAACTGAACTTGTTTACCTGACACATCAGTACAAATGGGACAAGGAACATCTCCGCAGACTGGATATTTTCCCCTGGAGCAACCAAAAGCAAAAAGGAGTGGCGCTGGTTTACACGTTTTAATGCATAAACCTGCCTGACGGTAGGCAGGTGCTTTAATGTGTAAATGCAAGAGTAAGTGAGTGGGTGAATGAGTATGTGAGGAATTTATAAACTCGAACAAAAACTTGAAATGGCAGTATTGAAATTTGATGAAGTACCTTTTATAAAGGTGAAGGAGGGTATTCAGCAGAAAACTATTATGACCGATGAATTGATGACTGTTCTGATTGATTTCAGCAACGGTCCCTGGGAAATACCCGACCCGCCACATTCACATCCACATCAACAGACATCGTATGTTGACGATGGAGAAATCGTTTTTTATTGCGAAGACGAAACAGAACATCATTTAAAAGCCGGCGATATGTATGCAGTCCCTTCAGGAAAAAAACACACAATAAAACTATTAACCGAAAAAGCCAGGCTGATTGACAGTTTTTACCCTATAAGAAAAGATTTTTTGTAGTTATCTATTTTTTGTGTTCGTAAAATGGCAGGTAAGGTGAGACTTTCCCCCGTTCAGGTTTTAAATTATCCTCATTCACCTCTTTTTTGTGGTTCAACAAAAAACAAATACCAAAATTGAGTGAAAAGGTTTTATTGGCAGCAGGATGATAAATGGCCACAAGATTGTCGGTTGCAACAAAAACCTGTGCATATTCACCTTCGTACTGAAATCCACCGCCAAGCGTTACACCGTTGATTCCCAGTAAATTTACGTTTTCAAAAACCGAAAAATTGAGCCATTTCTGTTGTGCACTAAAAGTAAAAACAGAACGGAAGTTTCTTCGTTGAAAGGCCATTTGACTGGTTACACCTAACAAATGCCGCGAAGAATACTGGTAATGATAATGCAATACCGATTTTACCGGCATCCAATATAAATATTTAGCTTCGGATACAACAGGCTGATACACATCGCGTATATCTTCCTTGATTATTCTTACCAATTCACCAGGATTATCAAATTCACCTTCCTCCGGATAACGGATTGCACTCACAAGGTCGAACCCTGTAAATACTAAACTTTCATCCTGAGCGACATTAAAAGATTGATTTCGAAACCAGATTGCACCCAAATCACGCAACGCAGCAGAAAAAAAATGCTGATCGCCTTTTGAATAATTGAAGCCTAAATCGAAAGCAAATCCCGGATTTTGATATGCATTCAGGTATTTCTGAAATGCGCCATCGGTATCAACACTCAGAATACTGTTATCGGCCCTTAAATTAAAAGGAAGCGGTAGCATCAGTTGCCCGGTTCCTCCGGCAATCAGTGTAACAGAATCTCCATCTGCTGAAGCTTCAACACCGTAATCCCAACTCCTGGTATCAGCTTGTGCCGAGCCGAAAAGCAATTTAGCCCGCAATCCAACATTCAGCAAATCGTTAAGTGGCTTTGCATATCCAAAGGCAAATTCGCGATAACCAAGTCCTGAAAGCCTTATTTCTTCTGAACTGAAATTGTGGTATTCGACAAGTAAATTGCCATTACTTAAAAATGCCAGCGCTTCTTTCCGAATACCCGAAACGACAGTCACATTCTCGTTGTAATAAAAATGAAAATACCCATCATTCAAAGGTAATCCGGCATACAAAACTGGTACTGTAACATCCTGCCTGATAATGTTTTCCTCTTTACTATTTTCATAAAAATGAGTAAAATCGATAACAGGATTTCCGGCATAGTTGAGCGTTATTGCCTCTGAGATTTTAAAATTTCCCTGGTTAACAAATGATAAACCAGCAAATCCGGCAACAGAAAAAGCAGTTGCTTTATCGGTTCTGAAGTAGGACGGATTATTTATTTGTGCATAAAAGTTCGTTGTATTCATAAACAACGAACCATTAATTTGCGCCAGACTGCTTTTCCCTGATAAAAGCGAGGCAAACAACAAAATCAGTTGAAAAATATTTACTGTTTTCCGATTAATCATCTTGTCTTGCTTTCACCTTTCCAATCATTACTACCGAAACATGTATTGGGTAGTGAGCAGAGAGCGTATCGTTGTGCAGTATAAAATCATTCCTGTTAAACCACGAATCCATTTTTACCCGATTACCTTTTACAAAATAGGCTAATTGTGCATCGCTCAACGATACTGTTTCTACGGTTTTTGCAGGTCTCACGGGAGTTTGGCTGAAATCAGCTTCCTGAAAAGGTTGTGGTGATATGGCTGGCCCAAAATTAAAAAACTCTCTTTTTTCGTAGAAATACAATTCGAGATTCAGCGGAAACGGTGAACCGTTTTCGACTGTAAAAACCAAATCAACCGCTGTAAACTGATAACGCCCCTGAATATAAAACGGGAAACTGTCGATAACGGCCGATTTATCAAAAATCATTTCAGCATAAATCGAAACATCAGGTTTGTCGTCATAATCAAGCACAACATCTGGGGCAGGAATCGGAGGAACCGGCAAATACCAGTTATGTATAAAATCACGAAATTCAAGTTGTCCCGAAAAAATTGGTGTAATAATACCAATTTCCCAATCTTCATTAATCGAAATATCCTTAGCCCTGAATTCATCGGTAATACACGCCTGCATCAACAAAACCAATGCAGCCAGCCCAAGTAAAGTACTATTTCTCACCGATGTGAACTTCATATATTCAACAGTAATTCTCAGCGGGTAAAAATATAAAAATCCCGGGCTTTACAAGAATGGAGAATTTCAGCTGAAAAGTTATAGATTTGTTGCATTAATAAAATCCGCAACACCTGTTTAAATGACAGCAAAAAGCACAGAAAATCAGAAACAATGGCACGTGGTTTACACCCGTTCACGGGCCGAAAAGAAAGTAAACGACGAACTCTTCCGCCAAAATATTGAATGTTATTTACCACTTCAGAAAAAACTGAGGCAATGGAAAGACCGCAAAAAGTGGGTTGAATTCCCCCTCATGTCGGGCTATTGTTTTGTAAATATTACACGGCGAGAGTACGATTTTGTATTGCAAACCGACAACGTGGTTTGTTATGTAACTTTTGAAGGAAAGGCGGCGGTAATTCCTGAATATCAGATTGAAGCCCTCCGAAAAATGACAAAACAATACGATTTTGAGGTAAATGTAACCACCGAAAATTTTGAACCCGGCCAAATAGTTGAAATCATTGTCGGCCCAATGATTGGTTTACGCGGCGAATTGGTAAAAGCACGTGGCAAAAACAAATTTATTATCAGACTCGACCAGTTAAAAAGTGCGGTCGTAATTGAAATTCCGGCCGAACATCTGACAGCAGTACCCGTTGAAATGTAAAATCGCAGAATGAATACAATGAACTATTTTCCACAACTAAAAAACATAACCCGTGCAAAAATCAACCTGAATGACGTGATTTTGCAGACTCCACTTCAAAAAAACCTTAATCTTTCCGACGAATTTGAAGCCAATATTCTGTTAAAACGTGAGGATTTGCAGGTGGTTCGATCTTATAAACTCAGGGGTGCTTTTAATAAAATAGCTCACCTTTCAGCTGACGATTTAAAAAACGGTGTGGTTTGCGCCAGTGCAGGCAACCATGCTCAGGGCGTGGCCTACTCGTGTCAGCGGCTTGGTATTAAAGGCAAAATTTATATGCCCACCACTACCCCGCAGCAAAAAATCAAACAAGTAAAAATGTTTGGAAAAACCTATATTGAAGTAGTGCTTTCGGGCGACACCTTCGACGATGCCCAGCAGGCTGCGGTAGCCGATGCAAAAGAAACAGGCATGGCTTTTATTCATCCGTTCGATGATGAACAGATTATTGAAGGTCAGGCAACTGTGGCGCTCGAAATTTTGCAGGACACAAAAGAAAACATCGATTACATTTTCATCCCGATTGGAGGCGGTGGCCTGGCAGCCGGTGTTGGCGCCTGTTTCAGGCAGATCAGCCCGCAAACCAAAATCATCGGGGTTGAACCGGCCGGTGCACCATCGATGTTCGAATCAATCAAAGCCGGAAAAGTTACTGAACTGAAAAACATCGACAAATTTGTGGATGGCGCTGCTGTGCAAAAAGTGGGCGAAATAACTTTTGAAATTTGCAAACAGGTGGTTGACGA
>DPCJ01000057.1 GCA_003516705.1 Prolixibacteraceae bacterium
TGTTCCGTAACTCTTTCAGAAAAGCTGCATCGGTTGAGTAAGCTGCAAGCCCTGTAATGATTAGAACTGCATAAGCGACTAATGAAATATATTTTAGGGATAGCGGCATGTATGCCCTGCTGAAAGCCCGGTTTATTTGTTTAAGCATAAAATTCAATGATAATTGTTAGTAATTGTTTATAGCTTAGGTGTGAATTGGGACAAATCGTAAATTCCCAGTTGTTTTTCTATAGTAGCTACTCTTTCGACCATTGTATCGAAACCATCTTCGCCGAAAAGCTCATGTTCCTTGTGTTCAAAGTCTTCGCCCAGGGCAAAATATTCGTTTTTTGAAACAATTTTCCGAATAGCAGGGAACAATACTGTATCTTCACGTGATTCGTGCGGGCGGTACATTCCGTTAAAATCTTCAAGCAGTTTTATCAACTTCTGACTTTCGTTTGCATCAGCGAGAGATTTTATTTTCCCAAACTGTATAATCTGGTCGGTTAAGATTCGTCCGGCATTGTGTTGTGAGCGTAATACCTGCACCAGGTCGGTTAACAGGTTAGCCTTTTCAAACCGGGGGAACAAATAATCTTCTTCCAGTTTTTCGTGGTAGTCTTCAATAAAAATTCGGATTATCTGAGCCGAATTGTTCAGGACTGCCAAATCGAATTGTTCATTATTTACAAGGTGCAGCTTACAGGTATCATAAATGAGTAAAATCCGGTTCAGTACGCCATGTTCACGCATCAGGTCTTCAGCTGGGCTTACTTCTTCTTCGCCTTCTTCTTTGCATGAGGTAATTAAGCCTATGCTTGGGATAGTTGCTACAAGACCAAGTGCTATACCATTTTTTAGAAATGCCCTACGGTTGTTATCAGAACCATTTACCGGGAATTGGTTGTTATTGAAAGTTTTCATAATCTAAGACTTAATTGATTTATAAATTATTGAATCAACAGACCATTTACCAGCTCCATAAATAAGCAGATAAATAAGCAACAGGGTCATAGCAAAATCGGTGCGGTATTCGTGTGCCATTGCCCAGAAGCCTTTATCCATAAGGATAGGCCATTTGGTGGTTACAAAAGCGGTGAGCATTATTATAAACAAGGGTGTTGATGTAAGCCTGGTTAGCAAACCGAGCAAAAGGAGAGAGCCGCAAATTATTTCGAACGTTGCCACAAAATATGCCCAAAAAGCAGGGTCGGCAAACCCTATTTTCTCAAACCGGCCAACACCTACCAATTCTGGGAACAGGAACTTTTGAATCCCTTCGGACAGGAACACCAGCCCAACAATCAAACGAGGAATAAGGGACTTATTATCATTGGACGAACCAATTATGAATGAAAATAGTCTGTTAATTGTCTTCATGATGATTGATTTAAATGATTCCTAAACCTAAAGCAATTGAAATCAATATAAGCATTACGGCTACAATAAGTTGAATGCTTCGTAATGTAACTTTTTTGAGTATCTTTTTGCCGAAGTATGCTCCTGATATTGCTGCAAGGGTAGCTGAAATTAAAAGTGTCAGGTTTTCGTGCAAATTTGCGGAAGTAAACCGTGAGGCATAAACCGAAAGCCGGGTAAAGTCGACCAAACAGGCAATTACCACCCCGGTGGCAATGTATGCTTCCTTGTTTAAACCGCTTTTTATCAGGAATGCGCTTCGGATAGCCCCTTGGATTCCCGTCAGGCCACCAAAGAAACCACTTAACACACCGCCTAATATCAATTTATTTCTGCCGAACTGAACTTTTTGAAACGATGGCGAAATTTCAAGTATTGAAAAGGTGATTAACAGCACGGCAATGATGAGTTTTACAGGAGTTACCTCAAACGTTTTATCCCATAAACTGTATTCAAACCAGGCAGGCAATACCGTGATTTTAAGCAGTAACCACGCCCCCACGAACGAGGCGAAGATTGCCGGGATTCCAAACCGGAATAGAACAACTTTGTCGGTGTTTTTGCCCACTAAAGCAATTTTAAACAGGTTGTTGCTAAAATGAACGACCCCGGTTAATGCTATGGCGATATCGATGGGAAAGAAAATGGCGAATACGGGAGCTAATATGGTCCCCAGTCCAAAACCGGAAAAGAAAGTAAGCATTGCCGTGAAAAAGGCTGCTATAACAATAATAACGATTTCCATATTTTATAGTGTTTCTTATTTTCTGACCGGGGATTGTCGCTCAACCGGAGTTTTAACAGTTACATAAGCAACCTTTTCCAAGGCATGGCAAGCCAGGCAATTCGCTGTGAGCGCCGCAAATGCCTGGGTAAACTGTGCGGTATCCTTGCTTGCGATGGCTCTGTCAATTTCTGGCAAAGCAACGTTTAAAAAGTTCTGTGCCGATTCGGCTCTTTTAGGCCTTCTCTCCAAACCGTTTTCAATGGCTACTTTTATTTTTTCAGCCTGATAGGAAGCATATTCCCAGTTTTCGTCCTTTCCGGCCCAGTACAATTCCTGGTAACGATAGCCAGTTTCAACCATGGCCATATCGAAACCCCGCAGTTGTTTGGCAATGGTTTCGAGTTTCTGGTTCTCATCTCCCTTTAACCACCCATCAGTTCCTGATGCTTTATTTTCATCCCGGCCGTTGCAGGCAAACAGAATTACAACCATAGACAGGCAAAGCATTTTAATAATTGTCTTCATTTCCTATTGTTTTGATTGACACAAAGGTAAATGGAAAGGACAACTAGGCTATGGTCAAATAAACTGTTAAAATGGTATTATTGAAAATGTTTCTCCCGGAACTGGATGGGTGTCAATCCTTCGGCTTTCCTGAAGAACTTTACGAAATTGGAAGTGTCGGAAAATGAAAGGATTTCGGCAATTTCATTCACCGTATTGTCGGTATGCAAAATGTACCGTTTGGCTTCGAGCAGAATTTGTGCCGTGATGATTTCACTGGCGTTGCGGTTGGTTTGTTTGCGGCAAACGGCGTTCAGGTTTTGTGGCGTGGTATTCAGCAGACCGGCAAACTGGTTCACTTTGTGTAACCGGGGACATTCCTTTACCAAAAGCTGGTGGAACTTGTCGAAAGTAGATTGGGGCAAGCCTGATTGATGTGGCTGACCTTCGGATATCTGAAGTAATTTGCCCAACAAGGCTTTTAGCAAGCCGTGAATAATTGCTTGGGAGTAGCTGGCACTCCGAATATGTTCATTCAAAATCTCATTCAGGAGTACTTCCGGAAATTGCCCGGACTTTAATTCAATCCGGATAGTCTTTGTTAACTGGTGAACTAGTTCCTGTATATCACTTTCTTTTAGCTCATCAAATTCAGCTTCTTTAAACAGGATCACAAAGCCTTTGGGAATGGAGGTGAACTGCCAAAAGTGTAACTGCCCCGGTTTAAGATAGTAAAATTCAGGAGCGGTAACCAGGTATTTTTCCGATTCGATGCAATGAAAACCTTCGCCTTCACTAAGGAATATCAGTTCGTAATATTCGTCGTGCTTGTGCGGTTTGGTTTTCTTGATCTGTTCTTTAAACCGAGAGATTTTAAAAGTTAAACCTTCATCAAGTTTATTTTTTATGTCAATCTGACTATGGCTCATCTCGTAAAAATACAAATATTTGCAAAGGTACATTTGTAAAATCGCATTAATTGTTAAAGCGAATCGTAAACGAAAGAAATCAATGGAAAACTTCCTATAGCCATTCATAGTATCCATCAACTTACTAAAGTTATAAAGCTAGGTTTTTATAAATGCTTTGGGTAGTCAACCCCACACAAGTATTGTTACACAAAGAAGGCTAAGAATATTTCAGGCATTCGGGGTATTATTCTACCGAAGAACTCATTATAGAAATCACAACAAAACTTTAATCAAAACTTAATGTCGTATTTATACGTTGTATTTATAAATAACGTATATTTACGTTGTAATTTAAATTATAAAATCATGGTAGTAGCAAAAATAGATTTATTTGAGGAAAAACTGCAAATAAGGGCTGGCTTATTCAAAGCGCTTGCGCATCCTGCCCGACTACAAATTCTTCAGTTTCTGGCTGAAACAAAGACCTGTATTTCGGGTGATATTTCAGACGAACTGCCTCTAAGCCGGACTACTGTAAACCAGCATTTGAAAGAGTTAAAGGATGCGGGTCTGATAAAAGGTCACGTAGAAGGTGTAAAAATGAACTATTGCCTCGATTACGACAAGGTAGAGGAAATGAAAAACTTATTGAGCGGTTTTCTGGATGAAATACAACTTCCTGAAAACTTTACCTGCCAGTAAATAATTGCAAATTGTGCTTTTTCATATCTAAAATTTGACATGATGAACTATTTTAATTCCATAAAGCAAAATGATGCATTGAAAGAGGCACTTTATGAAATACCTGCCAGCATTTTTTTCGTCATTTTTTATTCTTTCCTGATTGGACCGATAATTGGCCCGGAAGGAACAGCCATTAAGTTACTAATAGGGGCTGCTCTTTTTGCATTGGTATATTTTATTGAAACAAACGTATTTTTTCCAAAAGTCGATGTACACATCATACCGATTATTTCCTACATTGAGTCACTCCGAAGGAACGACATCAGTATTTTTTTATATCGGTTGCCTGGTCAGTTTGCTGGTGCAGTATTGGCCATATTAATGATTTGGACAACAATTGCTCCGGAGTCCAAATCTCTTTATTCATTTGAGTATTTTCAACTTGACCCCTTTCTAACCGCACTTTTTACAGGTTTTATAGCACAATTTGCTTATCTGCTTCATTTTTTTGTAATGGTTCGAATGAAGATTGCTTCGTCAGTCCTTCGGTTTTTTATATTCTCTGCAGGATTAGGTGTGCTATTTTTTATTGTAACCCAATTTGGAAAAATCACTTTATTAAATCCTTTCGGATTTCTTGCCATAAGCATACTTAACGGACATCAGGGACATATTCAGACCATATTTTTAGGTGTCGTAATCCATATAGTTGTACCAATGGTTTTTATTAGCGGTACACATTTCTTTCTGAACAGAGTTGACAGAATAATAGAGATAAATGATTAACATGAACAATATGCAAAAAGTTTTATTTGTCTGTACCCGAAACTCAGCCCGAAGTCAAATGGCTGAAGCATTTTTAAATCAATTGGGTAACGGCAGGTTTATTGCCGAAAGTGCAGGTTTTAAAAAGGGTAAGCTAAATCCTCTGGTTGTTGAAGCCATGAAAGAAATAGACTTTGATATTTCGAACAATCAAACCAAAAGTGTCTTTAAGCTTTTTAAACAAGGCCGCATATACCACTATGTCATCACAGTTTGCGATGCAGCAAATGCCGAGCGTTGCCCTTTATTTCCAGGAATGACAAAAAGGTTGAACTGGTCTTTTGAAGACCCTGCCTCATTTACAGGAACGGATGAAGAAAAACTCGAAAAAATAAGATTGGTTAGGGATAGTATTAAAATCGAAGTAAATAGATTTGTTAAAAATATTAATCTCTTAACCTGAGATTTTATCTTATTATATTTTATACAGAAGCGATTATAACAGAATATAAAAAACAGCATTTGTGGTATTCGTTAATACCCATAAGTCCAAATGAGAATACTTATTATTTGCAGAGCCAATAGTTGCCGCAGCCAGATGGCAGAAGCTATACTTAAAAGGCTCGATCCAAACTTAGTTGTTGAATCTGCCGGACCGGAACCAGCCGAAGCTGTTCATCCTGGAACCATTCGGGCAATGGCTGAAATCGGGATTGATATTTCACAGTCTTCAACAACAAATATTACTGAATTTGTAAAAGAAGATTGGGATTTCGTAATTACAGTTTGTGATATTGCCAGGGAATCCTGCCCTGCATTCATAGGGAATGTTAAGAATTCCATATACCTGAAGTTTGAAGATCCACTGGCCTATGAAGGTGATGATGAGTTCCTTTTAAAACTGATCAGAACGACCAGGACACAAATAGTGAATGAATTTGAAGATTTTTATAACGAGTATTTAACCTCAAAATAAATAAAATGAAAGTATTAATTCTTTGTACAGGCAACAGTTGCCGCAGCCAAATGGCGCATGGTTTTTTACAATCGTTCGACCCTAACATCACCGTTTGTTCAGCCGGAACCGAAGCTTCTGGCAAATTGAACCAAAAGGCAGTTGCCGCGATGAAAGAAATCGGCATTGATATTAGCCATCACACTTCCGATTCGGTCGATTTGTACCTTGATCAGGAATGGGATTATGTGATTACCGTTTGCGGAGGCGCAAACGAAAATTGCCCGGCATTCTTCGGCAAAGTGAAACATCGCCTGCATATTGGGTTCGACGATCCGTCGCACGCAACCGGAACCGACGAATTTATCTGGAGCGAATTTATCCGGGTAAGGAATGAGATAAAAGAGGGATTTTGGAAATTTTATAACGAAGAAATCAAGCCACAATTATGAAAGCCGAAGATTTAAAACTGGTTGTACAGGAGAAATACGGAGCAATTGCCAATCAAAGTTTACTGATGAACCAGCCTCAATCATCCTGTTGTGGAACTTCCGGCTGTTGTGGAGAACTTGAATTCAGCATGATTGGCGANNTTTGCCGATCTGAAAATTGGTGATCATGTACTCGATTTAGGAAGCGGCGCCGGAAACGATTGTTTTGTTGCCCGCGCCATTGTTGGCGAAACCGGAAAGGTTACTGGTCTGGATTTTACCGATGCTATGGTTGCCAAAGCAACAGAGAACAATCGAAAACTTGGGTTCACCAATGTCGAATTTGTTCAGGGTGACATTGAAGAAATGCCATTGCCGGACAACAACTTTGATGTAATTGTATCGAACTGCGTTTTAAACCTGGTTCCCGATAAAAACAAAGCTTTTGCCCAAATGATGCGGGTCTTGAAGCCGGGCGGTCATTTCTGTGTTTCCGACGTGGTCATCAAAGGTGAACTGCCTGAAGCGTTGCGCAAAGATGCTGAAATGTATGTTGGGTGTGTTGCCGGAGCTGTTTCAATGAATCAGTATATCGATATCATTAATAGTAAAGATTTTAAAAAAGTCACTGTCCACAAACTAAAGCTAATCTCAATTCCTGACGAAGTCCTAGATAAGTATCTGACGAAATCAGAAATGGAAGATTTTAAAAACGGGGATACCGGAATATTCAGTATAACAGTTTCAGGTTACAAACAATTATAAAACAAGAATTTATGCCTTCACAAAAACGATTAAAATTTCTCGATCGCTATCTGACTCTTTGGATTTTCCTGGCCATGTTCGTCGGCGTTTTCGCAGGGTGGTTAAGTCCAAACGTTGCCGAATTCTGGAACAGCATGTCATCAGGAACAACCAATATACCTATTGCCATTGGATTGATTGTGATGATGTACCCACCTTTGGCCAAAGTGAAATACGAAGAGTTGGGTGATGTTTTCCGAAATACTAAAATCCTCGGGCTTTCCTTGTTTCAGAACTGGGTATTGGGGCCGGTATTGATGTTTGCATTAGCCATTACTTTTTTCAAGCTTTTCCCGGGCGAAAACAATGCGAATCTGCCTTACATGTATGGAATTATCATGATTGGCCTTGCCCGTTGTATTGCAATGGTCATTGTTTGGAACGATCTGGCCAAAGGTGACACCCAATATGCCGCCGGATTGGTTGCATTCAATTCTGTTTTTCAGGTACTGTTGTTTTCGGTTTATGCTTACGTTTTTATCGCCATTTTACCCGGTTGGTTCGGTGTTCCGGTAAACGAAACTGTATCGCAAATAACGATGGGAGAAATTGCTAAAAGTGTATTTATTTATCTGGGAATTCCAATGATTGCTGGCTTTCTTACCCGATTCATCCTGATTCGTGCCAAAAGCAAAGAATGGTATCAAACGAAGTTCGTACCCAAAATCAGTCCGTTAACACTCATTGCATTGTTGTTTACGATTGTGGTGATGTTCTCGCTGAAAGGTGAATACATTGTGAAAATTCCGATGGATGTTGTGCTGATTGCGATTCCATTGCTAATCTATTTCGTAGTCATGTTCCTCAGTTCATTTTTTATGAGTAAAAAAATAGGAGCTAATTACGAGCAATCAACAACCTTGGCATTTACAGCAGCCAGCAACAATTTCGAATTGGCCATTGCGGTTGCCATCGCTATTTTCGGGATCAATTCAGGAGAAGCCTTTGCTGGAGTTATTGGACCTTTGGTAGAAGTCCCGGTAATGATCGGGCTGGTGAATGTGGCGTTTTACTTTAAAAGGACGCTTTTTACAAATAAAGTAGTTTTATAATTGGATGAGCCAGTTTTGAAAATAATTTCAAAGCGTACAATTCGGCCCTGTTTTCGTTCGAAAGCAGGGCCGAAAAATTAGCAACATTTTTAACTCCTATCACGGGAGGATTTTGTCCTACAATTTCTCATCAAAGTAATCACCCCGTTTCAGATAAGTCAATGGTCTGGGCCTACCTTACCCACATTCCCAAAACAATACTTCGCTATTGGCTGAAAATGATAAAGCCTACTTCGTTTTACTTTTGAATTGTTTTTACGGCCAAAGCCTGCAGCCAGTAGCTTCCGCTTCTCTCCATTACACTCCAGGGCTACTCTTCGTTCCGCCACCTTACCTTCCATTCCGTTCATTGTCATCCTCAAGCCTCGGCTACCCACACAAGAATGCTTCCATTCGTTCCATTGCGCTCATGCAACCCTCCGTTTCATTTCACTCCCCATTGGCTTTTCCAATCACAACCCAGAACTCAAAGCCAAAACTGGAAGCTCCATTTCACCCAACCCTATTCGCTTTATTGCATTCAGTCACCACCCTTACTTTTCCCAACCCAATCAACGGTATGTCCTACGAAGTGTTTACCCCGAAAAACCAAAAGCCTCAAAATTCCCCGCCACCCTTTAATGTTGTAGGTAAAAATAAAGGGTGGTTATCTCGTTGGCCTTATGCTTGCAGCCGGTTCTTCTCACTCATTCAACCGGTCGCCGTTCCGTTCGTGCCTCACTACACAGCTCCCTTCTTCATTTGTTCACCGTCCAGCTTCAGCAACCCGCGTGTGAGTGTTTCGTTCCTCAACACCCACACCTTTCCTACCCACATCAACAACATTTCCACTTATTATTACCTGCGAATTGTTTGCCCCATAAAACTGATTCCTAATCATTGTCGCTTTGTTCAGCCTTCATTGATCATTTCATCATGCTATTGAAATGAGAATAACTGCCCACGCACCGCCCGGTGCCAGTTATTTCCCATTTCAACAGCACAACATCATCATACCTGAAATTTGACATTTCCCTTTTTTTAGAAATTTGGGGCATTCAACGACTAATAGATGTAAACAGAATCGCATAAAAGGGAATCGCACTTTGATAGTGCGATTTTTATTAAAATATGCACTTAGTTAGTGCATAATATTTTTTTTTGCAAAAAAAAGCTACTATGGACAAATTATTCAACAGTTTCTAAAAGAGACAAATACCAGCTTCATCCACTACATTTATACTGAAATCAATTGGAAAAGTCGGATGATTAGACTTACGGTTTCACGCGGAATTGGGAAAACTACGCACATCCTAATTCTTTAGGCATCCGATAGGAACTACCAAAACACCGTCATTACGACGATAGGCATACTGACCTCCGGTTATGACCATTAAGAATGAGGCTTGTCCCATTTTATCTTCATCAATTTTTGCCTTTAGTGCCAATAGATTTTGAGCAGCTTCCTCAATCTGTTTGTTTCCTAGCTTTACTTCTATCGCTGCCCAACGACCATCTCTTAGCCGAACAATCAAATCGGATTCTAATCCACTTTTATCACGATAATGAAACACATCACCATCAATCGCTTGTGCATAAATACGAATATCTCGTGTGCATAAAGATTCAAACAGGAAACCAAAAGTATTAAAGTCGTTCAACAACCCATCCGGGTTTGTTCGCAAAACTGCCGTAGCGATGGAGGGATCAACAAAATGTCTTTTTGCTGAAGTGCGTATTGCTGACTTGGAACGCATTGACGGCAACCAGGCAGGCAAATCTTCCACAACAAAAATTCTTCGTAACGCATTTAGGTAAGAACCGATTGTTTTATCTGATATTGAAACATCTGTTGCTTCAATATCACTTTTAATGGTCTGTATCGAGGCCATTGTAGCAACATTTCGTGCCAGAGATCGCAACAATAACCGAACTCTTTCGGGATTTTTTTCCACATCATCAACGCGTGATACATCATGATTAATTACCGCCTCTACATAATCTCTCGACATACGTAAGGCTGATGCTTCATTTTTCAATACACTGGCAGGCCATCCACCTCTGCATAAAACAAAAGCTATTTTTTCTATAGACAATTCCGACATCGACTCGACAGCTTGGTTCCCATCAAACAGATCACCTAACGATACTGTACCATTCGATTCATTCGATTCAAATAGACTCATAGGACGCATCAACATTCGGGAAAACCGTCCGGTTCCGGTATGTGCAGTTACGTTATCAGCAGGTACTGCAGAGCCTGTCAAAATAAACTGACCTGCATCTCCTCTTTTATCTACTTCAAATCTGACTGCATCCCACAAAACCGGAGCCATTTGCCACTCATCAATTAATCTTGGTGCTTCACCTTTGAGTAACAATGAAGGTTTTGTGTCGGCCATTGCCTGGTAAGATGCCGAATTATCTGGATCTTGCATATACAAAATGCTCTTTGCCGCAATAGATGCAGTACGTGTTTTTCCACACCACTTGGCTCCCTCAATCAAAACTGCTCCCGATGATTGTAACGCTATTTGTAATTCCTGATCACACACGCGCAATAAATAAGGTCTTTCACTCATAATTTAGGTGATACTAAGTTATGCAAATATAGAAAAGTTTGATACATTTCAATCTAAACTTCCCGATTTGGCAATGATTTACTTCCTGATTTGGCAATAATCTACTTCCCGATTTAGCGTAATTTTGCTTCCTGATTTAGAAAATACAACTTGAGGTGATAACAAACAATCTTCGCAACCTAACGAAACAATTGCAAAAACTGTATCTTTACACCCAATGATTGGAATATAGATTCTTAGAATAGATCAGCATATCTGCATCTTATTTGTACCATTAGTTTATAATTATCTGATTTTCATTGGTTTTTATTTTTGAAGAAGTAAAATAATTCCTTTGATAATTGAGCTGGTGACTTTGATTCACCAGCTCAATACAACTTAAAAAGCCCTTTGGTTTCGCTACCAAAGGGCTTTTTGTTTTACGGATACTGCAACTGTTTTGCTTTTCTGTACTGATTTTGCACCGCGGCTTTAGCCCGGTGACATAAAAATGACAACTATTCCGGCTTTAGCCATTAATTATCGCCAGGCTAAAGCATGGCGCAAAATTAAACTTGCTTTAAACTGGTCCCTGCTGCCGCACGATTGATCGTTTGGCTAAATGTAAAACACAACCACGCGAAACGATTCGCGCGGTAGCGGAGTTTTTATTCATTTTTTAATTTATATCTAACTCCAAGTTTAAAATTCAACCATCCAATAGACCATGGGTCAGCGCTGCCCATCGCTCCAAATTCTTCAAAACCTGTAATCTCTGGATTTAATGAAAATACTGTTGAAACTCTTTTTGAAATCACTTCATCCAACTGAAACTCTAATATAAAACCAATTCCGAGTTTGTTGTTTACCCGGTAATCATCATTAAAAGTCCCGCTTTCGATTTGACCATTTGCAATTCTTTCTGTGCTTTCTTTTATTTTAAAGTAATTTAATCCGATTTCGGGTCCTAAATACAATTTTGATTTTGGATTATTTACAAGTCTAAACGCATAATTTAATTTTAAAGCAAATCTTTTGTTGTTTGCGTCAGTTTCTGTAATACTCAATGAAGAAGGGTCATACTCAGGATGATATATATTATCATAAGTTGCACCGTACGAATAGTGTGAAAATGAAACTCCCAATTTATTTTTTGTTTTAATAATTTTATTGTACCCCAAAGAATACCCAAAACTGTTTTTAAATGTTTTTGAACTACTGCTGGCAAAAATGCCAGTAAATTCAATGTTTTGACCGAAAAGTGGCCATGTCAGAAACAAAAACGCGAATAGTATTAAAGGCTTTTTCATAGTTGATTTTTTTTGTTGTTTTTCTTTTTTTAGGCTTGCTGGTAACGTTTGAGTGTCGCGTCAGTAAGGGATTTCTCCCGCTGCCGCACGATTGCTCGTGTGGCTAAATGTACAACACAACCACGCGAAACGATTCGCGCGGTAGCGGAGGAAACGATTCGCGCGGTAGCGGAGGGTCGTGCCGACCGCTCAGAGTCCTATTTATTAGCAAGCGTTTTTTATTATCTACTTATTTGTAAAACAATAAATCTGCATATTCATTACTCAGTTTAAGAATGTTTTTATCTATTTGTATTTCAAATCTTTTACTTGCAATTGTCGAGAAAAATAATTTTTCAAATTGCATCAAATGAGATTTTTCTGAAAACATAACAGTTTGTCTTCCATCGGAAATATTAACAGAATCTTTTTCGTCAAGGAAAGAAGACATAAAAGTATTAACAACAGAGGCTTCAAAGGGTAAATCGAATTTAAAATCATTGAAGTCCCATTCTATTTCATTTGAATTTTTAAAGAATGTGACAGTTGAATTTTTGTCAACGGGAGGATAATAAATTTGATTAGATTCGGATTCGGTTATTTCTATTAAATTCCATTTTCCATATAAATCAGTTTCAATATTTTTAATCTCAAAGTCAGGTCGTTTATAGAGTTCAGATTCAGAATCTGATTGTTCACAAGAACTACAAATTATTAAAATTGCGATTGTTAGTTTTAAAATTTTCATGTCTATAAAATTTAAAGTTTTTTAAAGTTCAAAATGCTTGCTAACGTACGGAACTATATGCAGTTGGGGATTGCGGGTTGCTTTCCTGTCGAACCCCGATGCCGCTTTTGCGGGCTGCACGGCTTGTTGTCCGCACGGAAACCCCAATTGACATATAGTTTTTGTTATGGGCTGGGCTTTGTTTCATCATTTTTCACATTGTAATTTGTCCTGTTTGCTTCACTAAAATTAATTGGCAATGTCCAGTTCATTCGTTGATGCTCTCCATGTCTATAATAAACGTCCCAATTAGGTATCGTTTTCACAACGCGAACAGCTTCTTTGTCAAAAATACTGTTATAACCTCGCATTACTTTAACACTGTCAATGTTGCCTTTTTCATTTGCAGAAAACTGTATAAAAACCTTAACACCCTTCTTTTTGAACTTCGGCAAAGCAGACCAATTAATATTAGAATAAATATACTCTTTTAATTTTTCTGAATCTTGGCTGAATTCAGATTCTCTTGACATCGAATTGTCGTATGTTTTTGTCCCAATGAGTTTTCCATTGATAAACTGAAATTCCAATTCAGTTTCATAAAGAGATTCATAACCCATGTGTATATAATAAAGCAATTTGCCTTGTGGTGAAATGATGTCAGCTGTAAACCAATCTGCTTTTACTTTTCCATTGATAAATTTTGCGCCAAATAATTCTTTAAGGTCTGCTTTAATGCTATCCTCGTAATAACAACAACTTCGAATACCTGTCAAGTAAAGATTACCTTCAAATATTAACCACTCTGCTACGTAACCTCTCCAACAAGCTGTCGACTCGCAACCTTTGTTTTTCCCAAAGAAATTTGGTCTAATTGAGTCATTGTCATAAAGCTGCTCAAGTGGGTTTGCAAATATTGAAAGTGTGTCTCCATTATAAATAAGTCTGTCCGGAATTTGCGAAGTCGCAAATGTCTTAAACAGAGAAATTGTCAGTAAAAAGGTCAATATGAAGACTTTTCGTATCATTGCTGTCGTCTTTTAGCCTTGCCCATAACTATGTAATATCCCGAAGTTA
>DPCJ01000199.1 GCA_003516705.1 Prolixibacteraceae bacterium
TGGATAAATTTAAGAGAGGAAACGATCTGATAAATTTCCAGGCACGCGAATTTACCCGGCTGCTTGATGAAATTGTTGGTGACGAATTGTTCAATGGCGGCAAACTATTGGGAAAAGGTCTCGGGAAATTAAGAATTGAAACCGGGAAACCATTTTCCGATGTTTTAAAAGAATCTTTTAGGGAAGACATTCCCGACCATCGGATTCTTGCTATTGCCGATTACACATCGAAAGCTTATCCAAAGCGAAAAACGATTCTTGTAAGCAAGGATATAAACCTGCGGATGAAGGCAAAATCGCTGGGTATTCAGTCGGAAGATTACAAAACCGACCAGGTGAAGGACCAGAGTGTGCTGGACAAAACGGTTACCACTTTTGATAACTTCAGCGATGTATTAATTGAAGTACTTTACAATCAGGGCTCATTGGCTACTGAAGATGTAAAACCGGGTTTTACTCCCGAAGCGAATGAATGCTTTATTTTTAAAGGTACCTCATCGAGTGCGTTAGCGCGTTATGATGTAAAATCGAACCGCGTCTACCGCATCGAGAAAAAGCCGGCATATGGAATAAAACCACGAAATGCAGAACAGACTTTCAGCCTGAACATGCTGATGAACCCCGACATTAAATTGGTAGCTCTTACAGGAAAAGCCGGAACAGGTAAAACTTTGCTGGCATTGGCAGCCGCAATTGAACAGAACAGATTATATGAACAGATCTTGCTCGCCCGTCCGATTGTGGCACTCAGTAATCGCGACCTTGGCTATTTGCCCGGCGATGCCAACGAAAAAATAAGTCCGTACATGCAACCTTTGTACGATAATCTTTCTGTGATAAAACATTCGTTTAATCCGCGCAGCAACGAATACCAGCTGATTGAGGATATGGTTAAGGAAGAAAGGTTAAACATCACGCCGCTGGCTTACATCCGTGGCCGGAGTTTATCGAATGCCTTTTTTATTATCGACGAGGCGCAGAACCTGACTCCCCACGAGATTAAAACTATTATCACACGCGCCGGCGAAGGAACAAAAATGGTATTTACCGGCGACCTGCAACAAATCGATTCTCCTTATCTCGATATGAAGTCGAACGGCCTGGCTTTTATGACCGACCGTATGCGCAACCAGGACATTTTTGCACACATCAACCTTGTAAAAGGCGAGCGCAGTTACCTGGCCGAGCTGGCAAGTAACCTGCTGTAATTTCGGAATTTGCCATAAGCAGCTTTTTTCTACCTTTGCCGCTGTTTAGAATCGTTCAATATAAAACAGATGGATTACAGGGGGAAGAAAGCTGCTTTTTTTACACTTGGGTGTAAACTCAATTTTTCAGAAACATCAACCATTGCCGGCTCATTTAAGGAAGTTGGTTTTGAGCGGGTAGAATTTGATGAAAAAGCCGATGTTTATGTGATTAATACCTGCTCGGTGACTAACCAGGGCGACAAGGAAAGCCGCAACATCATTCGTCGTGCAGTAAAGAAAAATCCCGATGCTATGGTGGTTGTGGTTGGGTGTTATTCGCAACTGAAACCCGAAGAAGTTGGTCACATCGAAGGGGTTGATTTGGTTTTGGGAACACAGGAGAAATTTCACATTCCGGCGTATTTGGGTGACCTGCAAAAGCGTGAAACCACCGAAATAAAAACCACCCGCCTGGCCGATATTAAAAGTTACCACAAGGCATTTTCGTGGGGCGACCGCACCCGAAGTTTCCTGAAAATTCAGGATGGCTGCGATTATTATTGCTCGTTTTGCACCATTCCGTATGCCCGCGGCAAAAGCCGCAACGACACTATTCAGAATACAGTTGAACAAGCTGCCAAAGCGGTTGAAAAAGGGTTTAAGGAAGTAGTGCTCACCGGTGTAAATATTGGCGACTTTGGCAAATCAACAGGGGAAAATTTCCTGGACCTTTTAAGAGCGCTCGAAAAAGTTGATGGGCTGCAACGTTTGCGTCTCGGCTCTATCGAACCCAACCTTTTAAAAGATGAAATCATTCAATTAGTTGCGCAATCAAAAGTAATCATGCCACACTTTCATCTTCCATTGCAATCTGGCTCCGACGAGATTTTGTCACTCATGAAACGCAAATATTCGACAGAACTTTTTGCCCGCCGCGTGCAGCGAATCCGCGAAATTGTGCCACACGCATTTATCGGTGTCGATGTAATTGCCGGAACCAATGGCGAAACCGAAGCACTTTTCGAAGAGTCGTATAACTTCATTAACAGTCTCGAAATATCGCAACTTCACGCATTTACTTATTCCGAACGAAGTGGCACACAAGCACTGAAGATTCCCTGGAAAGTTGTCCCTGCTGAACGCAAAAGCCGTACGCAACGCTACCTCAATCTTTCAGAAAAAAAGTTGAGGGCTTTTTACGAAAAACATCTTGGCACAACACAAACTGTGCTTTTCGAAGCGCAGTCGGATAGTGAAACGATGACAGGCTTTACTGAAAATTACATCAAAGTGGAAACTGATTTCCGTGGAGGATTTGACAATCAATTAAAAACGGTAAAACTACAATCGGTGCTTCACAACGGAAATATGGCAATCGATATTCTTTAATCATCAAATTCAATACAAAATGGACTATCAGGAACTCTGTAACCAGGTGCAGCAAATTGCACGCGAAGTCGGAGATTTTATCAGGCGAGAAGGGAATAATTTCAAAAAAAGCGACATCGAATTTAAAGGAATTACAAGCCTGGTAACTTATGTCGATAAAACAGCTGAGGCGAATATTGTTGCAGCACTAAAAAAGCTCATCCCGGGTTCGGGATTTGTTACCGAGGAAGGTACAGCAGGCAGAAGCAATGAAAAATATGTCTGGATTATCGATCCACTCGACGGCACCACCAATTTTCTTCACCACATTGCTCCCCACTCGGTAAGCATTGCGCTGATGGAAGACAACCAGCTTGTTTTGGGTCTTGTTTACGAAGTAAAGCTCGATGAAATGTTTTATGCATGGAAGAACAGTCCTGCTTATTTGAACGGCTCCGAAATAAAAGTATCGCCAACTTCGAATATTCAACATACACTTATCGCCACCGGATTTCCGTACTACGATTTTGCTCGCGTTGACGATTATATTGCCGCAATGAAACATTTGATGCAAAACACCCGCGGATTGCGCCGGCTGGGTTCGGCTGCCGTCGATTTATCATATGTGGCGGCAGGCCGTTTCGATGCTTTTTACGAACATGCACTTCATGCATGGGACGTGGCTGCCGGGGCTTTTATTATTCAGCAGGCCGGAGGCAAAGTTTCTGATTTTAATGGCGGCGACAACTGGCTTTTCGGAGGTGAAATTGTTGTGGCAGGAAACAATTTTTTCGACGAATTCTACCAGATTATTCACAATCATCTGGGGGAAAAAGAATAGATTTTGCATATTAAAATGTGTATTTTTCGATAAGTAACAACATAGTCCCACTATGGAATTTCGGGTTGAACTATTAGTCCCTACCCACTATTTTGGATGAATAATTTGTATCTTGCATCAAAACAATTCAACTCATGGCAGAAAAGGAAATCGCTCTTTTACAGGAACAAATCAACAAGCTGCACGATAAAAAATTCGATTTGGATGCCTGGAAAAACAGCACATTAATTTATTTGGAAAGAATTTTTGGAAAAGAAAATTCGAAATCAAAAATGATTGCAGAACTGGCGTACGATTATTCGAGCTGGAACCTGCGCGATACGGCAGCAACGGGCAAAACCAGTGAAAAAGACCCTGTAATTATGCAAGCCGAAGAAATTATTGTTGCCACAATTGCCGAACTAAAAACATTCGGCTTACCAAAACCAGAACGTGAAAAAGATAAGCTGCTGGAATTACTAAAAGATGAACTGACCGGTAAAAATATCCGTGAAATTGAAAGCTTATTACGAGGAAATGAACCCGACCGGATTTCGAAAATTACTGAAATAATAGAAGCAACGGGGAAAGATAAACTGGTAACAATTGTCACCAAAATACTTACCGACTGATTGTTATGGCAAAACAAACCAAAACTGCCATCGTAATTCTCAATTGGAACGGGGTAAAAATGTTCGACATTTTTTTGCCTTCAGTAATTCAGCATTCTACTTCGGGAAATACTGAAATCATTGTTGCCGACAACGGGTCCACCGATACGTCTGTTGCGCATCTCAGGCAAAATTATCCAACTGTAAAAATTATTGAGTTAAAAGAAAATTCCGGTTTTGCAGAAGGATATAATAAGGCGCTGAAACTGGTGGAAGCTGACTATTTTGTGTTATTAAATTCAGATGTTAAAGTAACCTCAAACTGGATTGAAAGTTGTATTCGCCTTTTCGAAGCTGATGAAAAACTGGCAGCAATTCAGCCAAAAATCCTCAGTTTTAATAACCCTGAACTATTTGAATATGCAGGTGCGGCAGGTGGATTTATCGATAAATATGGATACCCGTTTTGCCGGGGCAGAATGCTGAACCGCGTTGAAGTTGATGAAAACCAATACGACCAGCCAACACCAATTTTCTGGGCTTCGGGCGCCTGCATGTTTGTTCACAGCAGCGCTTTCCGCGAAGCAGGTGGTTTCGATGGCGATTTTTGGGCGCACATGGAAGAAATAGATTTATGCTGGCGACTGAAAAGTTTAGGGTACAAAATTCAGTACCAACCCGAAAGTGTTGTTTACCATTTGGGTGGAGGCACACTTTCGTATGGCAGTCCAAAAAAAGTATATCTCAATTTTCGTAACAACCTTTGGATGTTATATAAAAACCTGCCCAAACACCAGTTTAAACGCATCTTTCTGGCCCGAATGGCACTCGATGGTGTGGCAGCTGTAAAATTTATTCTTGGGTTTAACTTCCGTGAATTTTGGGCTGTTTTAAAAGCGCACGCCTCATTTTACCGGAACCTCGGGAAATTAATGGCTAAACGGAAACAGGTTCAGCAGCAGGTTGTAGTAAAAGAGCATTTGGAAGTTTACCCCAGAAGTATTATGTGGAAGTTCTTTTTAGAGAAAAAACGCCGGTTCTCAGAACTTGACTTCAATCCCTGAATTAGTAAAATTTACGCCATGCAAAAACTTACTTTCGAAGAAAAAATTTACACCTACCATATTGATTTTGTGGGACACGTAAACAACATCAACTATATTACCTGGATGGAAAACGGACGTGTAAAACTGTTCGAAGCCGCTGGTATTTCAATCACCGATTTGCTCGACAAACACAATACGTTACCCATTATCACTGAAACATTTATTCAGTATAAAAGAGCGCTTTTCCTAAACAACCAGTTACGAATTGAGGCCTGGGTTTCGCAGATAAACAATGCCTCGGCGATTTTACAGTTCAGGTTTTACAACGAAAAGGATGAATTGTGTACCTCTGGTCATCAAAAAGGTTCGTTTATAAACAGCCAAACCATGCGGCCCATCCGCATTAGCGAAGCATTGCGCATAGCTTTCGAAAAATTTTTGATTCAGGAATAACCATTTTTAAAAATCTCTGGTACCTTTGCCCCGATATTTATGCAATGGGGTGTCCCGATTTTTCGGGACTGAGATTATACTCAAAGAACCTGATCCGGGTAATGCCGGCGTAGGGAGTGCAAAAGGAAAATTTCCTGCCTCATTGGTTAGTTCTAACCAATAATTTCTTAAAAATGAAAAAATGTTTTTTAGGGCTGCTGTTGCAGTTGATTGTTTTTGCCTCGTGGGGGCAAATCAGATTATCCGGAAAAGTTGTTTCGGGTAATGAACCACTTGCCGGGGCAAGTGTGGTTTTAACCAACACAATGTATGGAATCTCGGCTAAAAATGACGGGGCGTTTGAGTTTAGAAACCTGAAACCCGGCGATTATTTTCTGAAAGTTTCGTTTATCGGGTTCAAAACCGAAGGAAGAAAAATCACGTTGAAAAATGACGAAAAAATCACTATTGAACTCACTCCAAACGCTGTACTGACCGACGAAGTGATGATTTCCGCTTCGGTGGCGGGCAATAAAACACCGATGGCTTACAACAATCTTTCGCGCGAAGTGATTGAACAGAAAAACATGGGACAGGATATTCCCTATTTACTTCAGCTGACGCCTTCGTTTGTTGCTACTTCCGATGCCGGCACCGGTATTGGATACACCAATTTTCGCATTCGCGGCACCGATATGAACCGCATCAATGTGGCAATTAACGGTATTCCGCTCAACGACGCCGAGTCGCACGGAACCTGGTTTGTCGATCAGCCCGATCTCGCCTCATCCATCGAAAATATTCAGATTCAGCGCGGAGCCGGAACTTCGGCCAACGGCGCTGCAGCTTTTGGCGCCACCATTAACATGCAAACCAGCACCTACCAACCTGATGCTTATGCAACATTTAATACAGCCGCAGGTTCATTCAATACCTTTAAGAATACCATTCAGGCCGGTTCCGGATTGTTGAATAAAAAATTCACTTTCGATATCAGGTTGTCGGATGTACGTTCGGATGGATACATCGACCGCGCTCATGCCAAACTGAAATCTTATTTTATCTCTTCGGGATATTACACCGAAAAATCGGTACTGAAAGCTGTTGTTTTTTCAGGGTACGAAAACACCTACCATGCCTGGAACGGAGTGCCTTCTGATTTGCTTGAAACCAACCGTACATACAACAGCGCCGGCGAATATACCAATGAAAACGGGCAAATCAGGTATTACAAAAATCAGGTTGACGACTTTCTTCAGAATCATTATCAACTGCATTTTTCGCATGTTTTTAACCCTGAACTGAACTTCAACATCTCGTTGCATTACACACACGGCAAGGGTTATTACGAAAATTACAAGGAAGATGAAGATTTGGCTGATTACCAAATTCCTGCATTTTCGGTTGGTGGAGAAACCATAGAAACCAGCGATTTGATTAACCGCAAGTGGCTCGACAACGATTTTTACGGAACTGTTTTTTCACTGAATCATAAAACAGAAAACGCTGATTTTACGCTGGGTGGCGGATACAGCATTTACGATGGCGAACATTTCGGCCGTGTAATCTGGGCCCAGTTCGCCGGCATAGCGCAACCCGATCATCAATACTATTTCAGCACCGGGTTGAAGAAAGATTTTAATGTTTTTACAAAATACAATTACAATCTTACTGATAAATTTAACCTGTTTGCCGATGTGCAATACCGGAATATCAGTTATGCAATCGACGGGATTGATGATGACTTGCGCGACATTTCACAGTCACATCACTTTAATTTTTTCAATCCGAAACTGGGTGTGTTTTACCAATTACAGCAAAATCAGGATTTATACCTGTCGTTTGCTGTTGCCAACCGCGAACCCAACCGTGACAATTATGTGGATGCCGATCCGACAGGCAAACAACCCGTGCACGAAACACTGCGTGACCTTGAGGCTGGATACAATTATAAGTCGTCGGTGTTTTCGTTTTCAGCCGGATATTTCTATATGAATTACAAAAACCAGCTTGTACTGACCGGTGAAATAAACGATGTGGGAGCGCCGGTTATGGTTAATGTGGAGAAGAGTTTTCGCACAGGAATTGAGTTGCTGGCAGGTGTGAAAATTACGCCAACGTTGCAATGGAACGCGAATGCAACAATCAGTTCGAATAAAATAAAAGATTTTACCGAATACGTTGATAACTGGGATACCTGGGGACAGGAAAGCAGTTTTTTAGAAACCACCGACCTTGCCTTTTCACCCCACTTTACAGGCAACAGTCAACTGATTTTCAAACCGGCTGAAACACTTGAAATCGCATTCATCTCAACTTATGTTGGCAAGCAATTTATCGATAACACGTCGGACAGCGACCGTGCGCTTAATGCCTGGTTTGTAAACAGCCTCACTGCGGCATGGTCGTTTAACAGCAGGTTGTTTGAGCAAATTACAATTCGCGGAATGGTGAACAACCTGTTTAACCAAAAGTACGAATCGAATGCCTGGGTTTACTCATACATTTACGAAGGCAGCCGATACAAAATGGATGGTTACTTTCCACAAGCCGGAACAAACTTTATGATTGGGGTTGATTTTAGGTTTTGAAATATCCAGAATAAAGTGATACTCTGAAACAAAGCCAGAGTATCACTTTATTCTATTCAAGAATGACTTTCCCTTCAATTTCAACCAGCAAGTCGTTACGGCAAATATCAGCAATAATATAAACCACAGGTAAGTTGCCGAAATGAGTTTTAAAGGTTTTTCTGATGGCGTTGTAATCCTTCCGGTCTTTTATATAAACCCTTGCGTGGCCATATTTAGGAGTCAGTTCATCAGCAGTTATTTTCGAAAGCACTTGTTTTGAATACAGTTGCCCAATATTGCTGATGGTAATTTCGGTTTGCTCAGCCGGATTGCCAACACCAACCGTGTGTTCGCCGCGAATTGACGCTGTGCCCGAAATAAAAATTATTTTTTTTCCAAAAAGTTCGAGATATCGGGCGCGCTCAAATTTAGGCGTTGTTTTCAGCACGCACTGTTCGCCAACCAAAACTTTTTCGCTATAGGCGTGTGCCGAAATTTGTTCAGGATTGTCGATAGGGAAAGTGATAAGTTCGGTTGATTGAATTGCAATAAATTCGATGATAATTCCACCCTGGTTCATGCCGATTCCGGTAGCTGCGGGATAACCGGTACGGGTAAACGCTTCGCCATAAAACGAAGAACGTACGTTATTAAATGCCTGGTAACGTTGCTCCTGCGCATCGAAACCCAGAATATTTTCGATATAATTCCACTGGCGTACAATCGAATGAACCGGAAAATTAACAGTATCGAAAATCTGTGAAAGCTTTAAAAAAGCTTGTTTTGCATTGGTGCGGCATTCGCTGTTTTTAAATGCCTGTACATTGCCAATCAGTATCTTACTTCCATTTTTTTCAAACATTACTGCGCCGTTCTCACCTTTCGAGATTAGCTTTGTTTTCCAAAATGCCGAATCGTAAAAACAAGCCTCAACAATTACTTTTCCGGTTAACGGAGGTTGTGCAATAATGCTGAGCAAAATTTCGTCAGAGAACTGTGTTTTGACCTCGTGATGAATAATTTGCTGAATTTGCGCGTAATCTTCGGCTGAATGCGAATCGATAAAGAAATTAAGTTTGAAAATCTTTTTCCCGGAGTTGATCTCCGACAACTGTAAAAGGCAGTTTTGCAACTCCTCGCTAAAAGTTCCGCAAACTTTTACTGGTTTAATATAGATTCGGTCGCCGTTTAAAAAATACATTTATCGCGATTATCAAAGGTGCAAATATGGCATGATTTTTCAGAAAAACCATGCGATTTTGCACGGTTCAGCCTATTAGTAATTTCCTTCGGCTTTTGCTCCATTCAGTACAGCTTCAGTTGAGCCAACACCCAATCTGTCAACCCCTTGCTGAAGAAAACCCACTGCATCGTCCCAGGTTCTGATGCCACCCGAAGGTTTCACCATCATCCGGTCGCCCACGGTTTTAATCATTACATCTACAATTTCAGTGGTCGCTTTTCCGGGACCGAAACCTGTTGAGGTTTTCACAAAATCGGCTCCGGCTTCATAGGTAAGTTCGCAGACACGGGCAACCTGTTCGAGTGTCAGATAGCCACTTTCCTGAATCACCTTCACTAAAACGCCGTGACTATGAGCCACATCAACCACAGCTTTTATATCATCAACCACGTATTCGAAATCGCCTGAAAGAAATTTTCCAATATTCATTACCATATCAATTTCATCGGCACCATCCTCAATCGCCTGTTTTGCCTGAAAAGCTTTCACCGGCGTGGCATCGGCGCCATGAGGGAAACTCAATACACACGATACTTTTACGTTACTTTTCTTTAGCAACTCTTTGGCGGCTTTTATATCGCAGGGTTTTACACACATGCTAAAAACTTCGTTATCGATACACATTCTGGCGTTAGCTGCCAGTTCCCTGTCCGTGGTTTCGGGTTTCAAAACGGCGTGATCAATGGTTTGGGCTACTTGTTTTTTTGTGTACATTTATTCGGTATTTTTTAAATCGTTAATTATTTCCTGCGCTTTCCCGGCATCGGCAGCTAATACAAATAAATCGATTGCCGAGGCAGTATCGGAAACAAAACCCGCTTTCAATCCCTGGGCAAATCCATCTTTTACGATTGCTGCAATTCCGCTGGCTTCAAGTTCAGCCCTAAAATATTTAATTTCAACTTCTGTTCCGGTAAAAACCAGCACCAGTTCATCTGATTTGTTCATTGTTTCTATTTAATTATTCTTCCATTTCCTTTAAAATCTGCTCAACCTGTTCGTTGGTTTTCAGCAGTTTGTCTTTACAGGTTTTTAACAAAACCGAAACTCGTTTTACCTTTTCAGCAAGATCGTCAACGTCGAGTTCTTCGTTTTCAATCTGCTCAAGAATTTCTTCCACTTCGGTCATTGCCTCAGTGTAGGTGATTGCTTTTTTAACTGTCATTGCTATCTGTTTTTGTTATTTTACTTTTCACTTTCCCTGTGGCAAAACGGGTTTCAAGTTCATCGTTTACATTTAGTTGTCCGGCTGTCTTTATTAGTTTTCCATTACTGAAAGTGATTGAATATCCGCGTTTCAGCACATTTACCGGATCAATCAGGCGAGCTGTATTTTCATTATAATGAATGCGTTCTCGCTCTTTTAAAAGCCGTCTTTCTGCTTTTGCACACAACTGGTCTTTAAAGTGGTTTAACGCAGAATCCTTTTTCAGCAAAGAATCATCAACCGCATGTTTTATTGCTATGCGTTTATTTCCAATCTGATTTTCATGAAACGAAAACCAAAGCAAAACCGATGATTTTAACTGGTGTTTCGTTTTCCCGAGCCTGTGCTCTTTTTTAAAAGTAAACTGGCCAACCATGCGGTGCAACTGGTTGCCACTCCTTGTAAGTTCCACCTGCCTGTCGCCAATAAACCGGGTTACCGATTGATTCAAAGCCACAGCAATCCTTTCAAGCGTGGTTTGCTTTTCTTCGAGGGTTTCGCGTGTAAGCCGAACAATTTCGCTTTCCAATTCCAACAATCTGTCGTAATAATGCGCTACACCTGCAATAAAAAATTCTGCCACGGCAGTAGGTGTTTTTAGCCTTGTGTGTGCCACAAGGTCAACAATTGTATCATCTTTCTCGTGCCCGATTCCGGTAATTACCGGCAACGGAAACTGGGTTACAAAATACGCCAGGTCGTAATTATCGAAGCTGCTGAGGTCGGCTGTGGCGCCTCCACCGCGGATAATTACTACAGCATCAAAAAAATCTTCGTGCTGAAAAATCCGCTCCAAAGCAGCCATTATTGAGGGAACAGTTTCGGTACCCTGCATAGTTGCCTGAAACAGTTTTGTGTAAAACCTGAACCCCTGTTTGTTATTTTCGAGCTGATTGATAAAATCCTGGTAGCCAGCAGCGGTAGCCGATGAAATAACAGCAATTTTCTGCGGCACGAATGGCAGTTGCAGCTCTTTGTTCATTTCGAAAACACCTTCGGTTTTAAGCCGTTCCACAATTTCGCGGCGCTGCATCGCCATATCGCCGACCGTGTAAACCGGATCGATATCCTTAATATTCAGGCTCAATCCAAAAGCGGAATGAAACTCTACAGAAACCTGTACAAGAATTTTTATACCTGAAGTAAAAAACTGGTGGGTTGTTGTTTCGAAATAAGGTTTTAACATTCGGTAAGTGTACGACCAGATGGTTGCCCGCGACCGTGCTATGATTTCGTTTCCCTGTCTTTCGATAAGTTCGAGATAACAATGACCGTTACGGTTTTCTTTTAACTCGCTGATTTCGCCAACTACCCAAACACCTTTTGGGAAAGCACTTTCCAGTACTTCTCCTATTTGTTTGTTTAACTCCGAAAGTGTGAGTTTCTGGTCCATCAGATTATTGTATTTTGCTAAGTTTGAATGATTGAGTTTCGCCTTCGGAACTTATTTTCAGAATAAGTAACCCAGCCGGAAGCAGATTCATTCCTTCGATAACAATCCTGTTTCGGTCAGAGAATGTTTGTTGCAAAAGTACTTTTCCATCGGTTGAAAATATGGCAACATCGGTTTTACCTGAATTCGCAGATTTTTTTTGAAGTATCAAATCTCCCACAACAGGATTTGGATAAATCAACCAATTGTCTTTTTCTTTTAAATCAGCTAAACCCAAGGGGAAATAGTACAACCATGCTTTTTCAAAATCAGGTACACCAAAACCTAACTGGCTGTGTGGATTTGCATACAAATGGCTGAATTTTTCGATTGTCTTTTTAATTTCAGCAGCCGGAACATGCCGCACCGATTGCCAGAAGCAGGCGGCCATGCCTGCCATAACCGGCGACGAAAATGAGGTTCCGTTGGCATATCCCAAGGTTCCGTTGCTGAGTTGCATGTATGTACTCCAACCTATCGCCGAAACATTAGGTTTTGTTTGCCCGCCAAATGCCGGCCCAAAAGATGAAAAGGAAGCAGCAATCGTATCCCTGTTCATTGCCCCCACACCCAACACATAAGCGCCATCAGACGGAGCACTAATATATTTCCATAAATTATTCCCTTCATTTCCGGCACTCACAAAAACCAGCATTCCACGTTTAGCGGCAATGTTTGCACCCCGGGTTACGCGGGTTGTTTGCCCATCCATTTCTTCATAAGTGTGATTAATCTCCGAATCATCAAATGTTGTGTAACCCAACGATGAATTAATGATATCGCAACCCACACTATCCGCAAATTCAGCAGCAGCAACCCAATTGTCCTCTTCAATTAAAAACTCTGAACCCGTATCTTCAGAGCGAATCAGCCAGTAAGACGCTTCGGGAGCTGTACCAATCAACTGACCGGGAATGTTGCCGCCCATACAGGAAAGTACACTCATTCCGTGGTAATGGGTTGAATAAATATTGGATTGCGGATCGACAAAATCCTTTGTGCCCAAAATTTGTCCGTTGGCTCTCAAACTGTCAAATGCCGGGTAAATATCGACATTTAAAAAACCGCCATCGAGAATGGCAATTTGCATTCCTGCACCACGATAGCCGCGATTGTGTAAAAATTGCCCGTTCAGTGTTGAAACTTGCGAACCCGATGATCCATAGTAAGATGTATCTATTGGTTCCGATCCTGTCTCCACCTCTGTATCCCATTTATTATTAGCGCTTTTGACTACATTTCTCTTAGTGCGCTGGACTTCTTTTACAAATGGAAGCTGCAACATTTTGTATTGAAAGCTGTCGATGGTTGATTTAACAGTAATACCGTTGAGCCATTTCGAACTGTGAACAAGTTCAACACCCAAATCGGTTACACTTTTTATATAGTTTCTATTTACTGGCAAATCGAGCGAGTCGATTGCAACTTGCTGGCGTTCGCGGCGCTGAATAGCGCGTTCAGACAAATATTTTTCGGGGTCGGCAAGTGAAAAGGCTGTATTGTTTTTATCTGTAAAACCCACCCAGTAAAACTCCTGTGCTTCAACTTTCAGAAAAGTATAACAGCAAATCAACACCAATAAAAAAATTCTCGTTAATCTCATTTTTTGTTTTGAATAAAATTAAACCATTTTTACTGATTGACCAGTTTACCGGCGAATTTTTGCCTTTTCCATGTATTCTGTAGGATCGCTGAGGTATTTCTCAGGATCAATCACCGAATCTTTACCCTTTTCCATATCCAGAATTTGCTGGTTGGCAATACTGTCGCGCACGTTCGGGTTTAGAATTTCGCCTTCGTTGTAAAAGAGTGAATAGCGGTGATTTCCCTGGTTATCGAAATATTTCCATTCACCGTGACGAAGTCCGTTTTTGTATGCAGCTTCGAGTTCAACCCTGCCGTTTTCGAAATACGAAAGACAAAGCCCGTTGCGTTGGTTGTTGCTCATTTTACACTGAAAAAATGGCTTGCCATTTTTAAAGAAAACCTGGTAGCTTCCCTCCTGTTTTCCTTCCTTCCAGTCGGTTTCTTCCCACAATTCGCCAGTGGAATAAAACTTTCGCGACTTCCCGTTTTTGATTCCTTTTTCAAAGGTTTCTTCGGCAATCACCTTATTTTCAGAAAAATATTTCCATAGTCCGGCTTTTTGCTCGCCCAGAAAAACGCCCTCAGCCATTTTCTTTCCGGTTTCGTCGAACAAAACGGTGAACGCTGAGTCGGAACCGGTTTTGTAACTGATGTTTGCTTTTATCCGGCCATTTTCGTGAAACCGTTTCCACTCGCCCACCGGTTTTCCATCTTTAAAATAACCGTCGTACATGGGTTTGCCGTTGGGCTGCATTTTTTGCCAGCGCCCCTGGCGCAACCCGTTGCTGTCAGTTTGGTTAATCTGCGAAAATGCCACAACCGGCAGCAACAAAAACAGTATAAAAAAAGCTTTCATTTTTATGTTTTTTACAACGTTACAAAATTAGGGAATATTTCGCGAGGAAACTGTTTAAAATCAAGAGCTGTATTGTTGCCTTCAACAAAACATTGTCTATTTTTAAGGAAAATAAAAGTTGCCTCTGTAGAATAAATTAAACCAAAATGAAAAAACTGATAATCTCCGTAATTGTATTAATGAGTTCTATCACAACCTTTGGCCAGTCATACCAACCTTTTGATTTTGAAAAGGGAATGTGGTATTGCCGGTATGTCACAAAAGGAGGGATGTTTGGCGCTGATTTCGAAAGAACACTTTATGTAACCGATTCGATAAAATTCTACTGCAACGGCGATACAACCATCAACAATTTTGTTTTTAAAAAGCTTTATTATTCAGGATTTTCAAGTGTTCAGGGCTTACCCGAAAAACCCGTTAGCGGATATTACACTGCAATCAGAAATGACACACTAAATAAAAAAGTGCTTTTTGTTCCTGCCGGGTACGATTCATCATACTCAAGCTCTGGAATTGTATTGTATGATTTCGATATTGCTGTAGGCGACAGTATCGGGTACAATTATACAACCAATAAAAAAGACACGGTTACCAGCATTGACACTGTTGTGTATTGCAACCGGGCGCACCGGCGGTTTAATTCTGAATCGGGCAGGAATACACTGATTGAAGGAATTGGCTCGATAAGTGGTTTGTTTCCGCTTGTTAGTCCAACAGATTATGGCACCCTGCTTTGCTATCAGGAATTTGGGAACAGCGACTGTGTTGATTGTAAAATTTTTACACCGGATGATTATTTAACCCAAACTTTCTGGAGTAAGGTAATTGACGACCTGCACAAAAACCTTTCCTACATTACCGACAAAGCGCTATTCCGCGATTCTGTAATTTTAGTTTCAGGTGTTGTAAGCGAAGCAACCTGCCATTATCACAATCTTTTTGCATTTAACCTTAAAGGGCAAAAACTTTGGGAAACTCATGGAACGCAGGATCTGATTTGCGTTGACAGTAATTTTATTTATACTGCAGGATTTACTTTCATTGATGATATTGCAGGTATTGAGCAGATTATTATTTCGAAATACGACTCTGAAGGAAAAGAAATCTTCAGTATTGGCTATCCTGATGTGCCGCATCAGGGCAATTATGAATTTATTCCCAAAAGTATTGGTGTAAGTTCAGATGGTAAAATTATTGTAAGTTCAGAAACATCAGTTGTCTTGGCAGATTCCGGCGGAAATTCAATTCACGAAATACAGATTGACGTTCAGGGTGCTATTCAGTCCGTTTATTCAATTAATCCTGAATCGTTTTTGATAACTACACAAAACACCATTTTTCAAACTGACCAATCATTCTCGACAACTGATTCTGTTTCGTTTACCGGAACCATTAAAAAAACTTTACTGCAAAATGATACTGTTTACGCAGTTGTTGATACTGAATTGTTTCTAATTGACTTAAATCTGAATATAACAGACACTTTGATTTCAAACGGATTAGAAATACAGAACATGGAATTCGTCGGTAACGATTTATGGATTTCTTCTTTTGAGGATGAATATATAAACCTGGCTATACTGCACGGTAAAGAAACCGCTGCAACTGTTACCTTTCCAAAAATGCTGAACGAAACTGAGTTTATTGTAACCGACAACAGTTTTGTTTTCGCAGGAAACTCGTTTTCGAACCAGATTGGACTTTACAGTTATCCAAAAAATGAAGCAACAGAACAACCGAACATACCAGACATTGAACTTATCGACCTAAACATCAGCAATATAAGATTTGCATACTACCTGTTTATGGGCGATTCGATTGTTATCGGGTACTTTTTCACTCCTGAAGTTATTGTAAAAAACAACGGTGCCGACACCATCAAATCGTTTGCAGTTTTTGCTGACTTACATGGAGGAATGAACTGCGGACAAAACTTTTTCTACACAAAAACTGACGGCCTCGAAATCCTGCCGGGACAATCGCAAACAGTGATGTTATCAGGAGGTTACGAAGAAGACATCAAAAACAACCTGCTTTGTTTTCAGCTTCTTGCACCAAACAGCGAAATTGAAACACAGGTTGGAAGCAATTCAATTTGCAAAACCTTTACAATTACTGCGACAGACAAATACAAAAAGTCTGAAATCACTGTTTATCCAAACCCATGTGTTGATTTTTTGGTTATTGAAAACCCGTCAGCGGAGCCACTGACCGCAGAAATTATTGATTTAAATGGTAAGGTTATTATTAAAGAACATGCTGGTTCTCAAAGTAAAACAATTGACACTAAACACATAAAACCGGGGTTTTATATTCTGAAAATCACTTCTGATTCTGTGACTTTTACACAAACCATTATTAAACAATGACCGCAAAAGAACTGATTGAAACCCTGCAACTGCTTCCCCACCCCGAAGGCGGCTGGTACCGCGAAACCTACCGTTCAGCCGAAACAATGACCAACAAAAAAGGGGTACAGCGCAATGTTTGCACAGCCATTTATTTTATGTTGGAAGGGAAAGACAAATCACACTTTCACCGCATTGAAAGCGACGAAATCTGGTTTTTCCACAGCGGAGAACCTTTGAAAATTGTGATGATTGAAGACGGACAACTCCGGACTGTTTTGCTTGGAAATAAAATTTCGAATAGAGAAATGCTACAGTTTACTGTTCCTGCCAGAACATGGTTTGCGGCTAAAATAAAAACCGGAAACGGCTTTTCACTTGTGAGCTGCACCGTTGCGCCGGGTTTCGATTTTGCAGATTTTGAATTGGCTGAACGGGAAAAACTTACGAATGAATTTTCTGAACTTAAAGAAGTGATCCGGGAACTTACCACTGATTGAAAGCTAGGTCGCAGTCTTTGAGAAACTTAGGGTCTTCTTTGTGCTCTCTGTGAAATTTATTACACAAAGTGGCACAAAGAAAACACAAACAACACAGAGAAAAAATCCCAGTTTCTGAATAATAATTTTTGAATTTCTATTCCTTATTTATATCAATTCCCTGCAAATGAACCATTTTAACAGCACGCCCTGATGGGTCGGCGTTATTGCGGAACGAAGCGTCCCAAGCCAGCGCCTCGGCTGTACTGCATGCGATTGACGGAACCGAAGGAACGCATTTTGCAGCCTCATCCGAAGGGAAATGTTCGCTGAAAATGCTGCGGTAATGATACTCTTCCTTACTCATGGGTGTGTTGATGGGGAAGCGAAACTTGGCATTCTTCATCATTTCGTCGGTTACCAAATCGTTGGCCACCTGTTTCAACGTGTCAATCCAGCCATATCCAACACCATCCGAAAACTGTTCTTTCTGGCGCCAGGCAATGCTTGCAGGAATCTGATCTTCGAATGCCTTACGGAGCGGCCATTTTTCCATCCGGCCGTTTTTTGCCATTTTTTCGGCAGGGTTAAAACGCATGGCAACATCCATAAATTCTTTGTCGAGGAAAGGTACGCGGCCTTCAACGCCCCAAGCAGCCAATGTTTTATTGGCACGCAAACAGTCGTACAAATGCAGACGACCCACTTTTCTCACACTTTCCTTATGAAACTCTTCGGCATTGGGAGCTTTGTGAAAGTAAAGGTAGCCGCCAAAAATTTCGTCGGCTCCTTCGCCCGAAAGCACCATTTTTATACCCATCGATTTGATAACACGGGCAAGCAAATACATTGGCGTTGATGCACGAATGGTAGTAACATCGTAGGTTTCGATATGGTAAATTACATCACGGATGGCATCAAGTCCTTCCTGAATGGTGTAATTAATTTCGTGGTGAATTGTGCCAATTTCTTCAGCAGCCTTTCTCGCAGCTGCCAGATCGGGCGAACCTACCAGACCGATGGCAAACGAGTGCAATTGCGGCCACCAGGCTTCTTTCTTGTCGTTTTCTTCGATACGCCAGCCTGAAAATTTTTTAGCCAGTGCCGAAGTGATGGTAGAGTCGAGTCCACCTGAAAGTAAAACTCCATAGGGTACGTCTGACATCAGTTGGCGGTGCACAGCTTTTTCCAGTGCATCGCGCAAGTCGTCAATACTGGCCGGGTTGTCTTTTACGTTTTCATATTCTGTCCATTCACGGTTGTACCATTTTTTCAGTTCGCCATCCTTACTATATAAATAATGTGCCGGTGGAAACTCTTCCACCTTTTTGCAAAAGCCTTCCAACGCTTTTAATTCCGAAGCCACATAGTAATTGCCAAATTCGTCCCAGCCATGATACAACGGAATAATTCCGATATGGTCGCGGGCAACAAGGTAGGCGTCGTTTTCCTCATCATACAGCGCAAACCCGAAAATTCCGTTCATTTCATCGAGGAATTTTTCTTTTTTATCGCGGTAAAGCGCAAGAATTACTTCGCAGTCGGAGCCGGTTAAAAAATCGTATTTGCCTTCGTACCTTTTTCTGATTTCGCGGTGATTATAAATTTCGCCGTTTACAGCCAAAATCAGCTTTCTGTCTTTGCTGTACAACGGTTGCTGCCCCGATTCCGGGTCAACTATCGAAAGCCGTTCGTGGGCCATCACCGATTTTTCGCCACAATAAACCCCTGACCAATCGGGACCGCGATGACGTATTTTTTTCGACATTTTTAAAACCCGGGGTCTGAGTTCCTGGGCATCAGTTTTTAAATCGAATGCACAAACAATTCCACACATATTTTATTGTATTTTATTTTTCAAATTTTGCCAAAAATAATCAAATTGATTACTTTACAAAATTTAATCTGACATTTTTCTATTATATTTCAACTTTACATTACATTAATCAAATTTAAGCTAAAATTTGCATGCTTCTTATCTTTCATATTTCTTACATACCCCGTAAAAAATATCACTCCTTCAAAGAAAAATACAATAACTTACTTCCAAGCCCATTCAGAAACAGGCCTACCCAATAAAAAACAGCCATATTTTTTTTATCCGTCAAAATTTTTGTTTGAAACAGAAATACTTCAATTTAACTTTATCAAAACAAATTCAAAAATTATGGAAACCAGCTTTTTTACCGACCTTACAAAAATTCCAGGCAATGACGATCTGAAAATTGCAATTGGCGATTTTTTTCCGATGTGGATGGAAATCAGAGATTTTACTTTCGAAAAATATCAGCTGGCAATAGAAGAGTGGTTTGTTTCGGTGAAAAAATTCGGTTGGTGCTACCGCATTAAAGACAAAAAAAGAGCGATAATTTATTTATCACCAAGAATCGGATATTTCATTGTATCAATGGTTTTCGGCCAAAAAGCCACCGACCAGATTCTAGTATCGGATATTTCGGATTCAATAAAAACCGACCTGATGAATTCGAAAGTTTACATGGAAGAACGGGTTGTGCGCATTGATGTTCACGACAAGCAGTTGCTGCCTGACATTAAAAAACTGGTTGAGATTAAAATTGCCAACTAAAAAGAGGCTGTCCCGTTTTACTTTTACGTCAGGCTCAAAGTCACCACAATGTGATTAAGAAAGAGAACTAAAATAAAACAGGAAATACTTCTCAATAATAATTTCAGGTTCAGTGAAACTAACCACTTTTAAAACCTTTGTAAAGCCTGTTTTCAAAAAACTTACATTGAATTCACACATTTTAAATTAAACTCATTTTAAATTAAACCTGCTGATTTTAAAATGGGATTTTTTGAAGAATGAGTTTGATTGTTTGATTTGCTTCGCTGGATTGCGTTTCAGCGCATCAATTTTTCTGGATTCAGGAATTCGGGTAATTACAGTCCGTAAGATGAAAGTATCCTTACTAGCACAGCTACAAAAGCAGTTTGATTTGTAATACCTGAATTTTTATATTTGCTTCCTTTTTAAAACCGACAATTAAAATAAATCAATAATAATTAGGAATGAAAGGCTACAAAATTATCGTTCTTGCCAAGCAGGTTCCCGATACAAGGAATGTGGGCAAAGATGCAATGAAAGCCGACGGAACAGTGAACAGAGCTGCGCTGCCGGCTATTTTTAATCCTGAAGATTTGAATGCACTCGAACAGGCACTCAGGATAAAAGACAAGTTTCCGGGCACAAAGATTACCGTTTTAACCATGGGTCCCGGGCGTGCTGCCGAAATCATCCGCGAAGGGTTGTTCCGTGGTGCCGACGATGGCATTTTACTCACCGACCGCGCTTTCGCCGGCTCCGATACTTTGGCAACTTCTTATGCCATCGGCCAGACAATTAAGAATTACGGGAATTATGATATCATTATTGCCGGGCGTCAGGCNNAATGTCCGATGCCGCTTGTTGTTACGGTAAACAGTTCGGCACCCGACTGCCGCGCAAGAAATGCCAAACTGATTATGAAATACAAACATGCAAAAACCATCACTGAGTTGCAGGTTTCAAACGAGGATTATCTTCACTTATATGCCGATCGACCTTATCTGAACATCAGGGAATGGACTGTTCAGGATATTCAGGTTGACATGAACGAACTGGGGCTAAACGGCTCGCCAACCAAAGTAAAAAAGGTTGACAATGTAGTGCTTCAGGCAAAAGAAGCAAAAGTCATCACTTCGTCTGACGAAGATATGGACCAGTTGATGCGCGAGTTAATTGAAAATCACACCATCGGTTAATTGAAAAAGTACGTAATTATGAATAGTGTTTTTGTTTATTGTGAAACAGAAGACGGTCAGATTGCCGAGGTGAGCCTCGAATTGCTGACCAAAGGCCGCTCACTGGCCACCGAACTGAAATGTAAACTTGAAGCAATTGCCATCGGATATAAACTCGAAGGTATCGAAAAAGAGATATTTCCATACGGAGTTGATGTACTGCACATTGCCGACGACAAAAGGCTTGTACCTTATACCACACTTCCACACAGCGCCATCGTAGTAAAACTTTTCCAGGAAGAAAAACCACAGATTGCCCTCATGGGAGCCAGTTCTGTTGGCCGCGATTTGGGACCACGCGTTTCGTCGGCACTGCACAGCGGTTTAACTGCCGACTGCACCTCGCTGGTAATTGGCGACCACGAAGACAAAAAAGCAGGCAAAGAATATAAAAACCTGTTGTACCAAATTCGCCCTGCTTTTGGCGGAAACATTATCGCCACCATCATCAACCCCGACTGTCGCCCACAAATGGCTACAGTTCGCGAAGGCGTGATGAAAAAAGCAATACTCGACCCGGCTTACAAAGGAAAAGTGAATAAACTCGATGTATCGAAATATACTTCGGATAACGATTTTGTGGTTGAACTCATCGAGCGCCACATCGAAAAAAGCAAAGTAAACATTAAAGGAGCAGGTATAATTGTTGCAGGCGGTTACGGTGTGGGCTCAAAAGAAAATTTCAATCTGCTTTTTGAACTGGCCGAAGTTTTAGGTGGCGAAGTTGGCGCATCTCGCGCTGCTGTTGATGCCGGGTACATCGAACACGAACGGCAAATTGGTCAAACCGGAACCACAGTTCGCCCAAAATTGTACATCGCCTGTGGAATTTCAGGCCAGATTCAGCACCGCGCCGGGATGGAAGAATCGGCACAAATAATTGCAATCAATACCGACCCGGAAGCTCCGATTAACTCCATTGCCGATTATGTAATTACCGGCGATGTTTCAGAAATCATTCCGAAAATGATTAAATATTATAAAGCAAATACGAAGTAAAATGGCAAATTATTATACTGACAATAAAGACCTGAGATTCCATCTAACCCATCCGTTGATGGAAAAAATCGTCAGGCTGAAAGAAAGGAATTTCGAAGAGAAAAAACTCTACGATTTTGCTCCAATGGATTACGAAGATGCAATCGACAGTTTCGATAAGGTACTTGAAGTTGTTGGTGAAATTTGTGGCGATATTATCGCACCCAATGCAGAAAGCATCGATGCTGAAGGCCCTGAAGTAATTGACGGCCATGTGAAGTATGCCCGCGGAACAGAAGAAAACATTAAAGCGCTGAACAATGCCGGGTTGATGGGGATGTCGTTGCCACGCAAATACGACGGGCTGAATTTCCCGATTGTACCATATATTATGGCTGCCGATATTGTTTCGCGCGCCGATGCAGGATTTGTAAACATCTGGGGATTGCAGGATTGCGCCGAAACCATTAACGAATTTGCTTCGGAAGAACAAAAAGAAAAATACCTGCCAAGGGTTAGTTCAGGCGAAACAATGGCCATGGACTTAACCGAACCCGATGCCGGCTCCGACCTGCAGGCAGTTCAGTTAAAAGCTACCTGGGATGAAAAGAAAGGCGTTTGGCTATTGAATGGCGTAAAACGTTTTATTACCAATGGCGACGGCGATATTTCGCTTGTTTTGGCGCGTTCAGAAGCCGGAACAAAAGATGGCCGCGGCCTTTCAATGTTTATATACGACAAACAACAAGGCGGTGTAACAGTACGCCGTATCGAGCATAAAATGGGAATTATCGGTTCGCCAACCTGCGAATTAGTCTTTAAAGATGCACCGTCAGAACTGGTAGGCGACCGCAAAATGGGTCTGATTAAATATGTTATGGCCTTGATGAATGGTGCCCGTTTGGGAATTGCAGCACAATCGGTGGGCATTTCAGAATCGGCTTACCGCGAATCACTGGCTTATGCAAAAGAACGCACACAATTTGGCAAGGCAATCATTCGTTTCCCCGCAGTTTACGAAATGATTACAACCATGAAAGCCAAACTCGATGCATCACGCACTTTGCTTTATGAAACTGCCCGTTTTGTGGATATATACAAAACTTACATGCACATTGCAGAAGAACGTGCCCTCGACAAAGATGAAAGAAACGAGATGAAAAAATACCAGAAACTGGCTGATATTTATACGCCGCTGGTAAAAGGTCTTTCGAGCGAATTTTGCAACCAATTGGCATATGATGCAGTGCAGGTTCACGGTGGTTCCGGTTTTATGAAAGATTACCCCGTTGAACGCATTTACCGCGATGCCCGCATTACATCGATTTATGAAGGAACCACACAATTACAAGTGGTAGCCGCCATTCGCGGTGTTACCACCGGTGGATACCTGGCTCAAATCAGGGAATACGAGGCTCAGAAAATTACTCCCGAATTGGAATACATGCGCCGTACACTTATTATTCTTACCGACGAATATGAACAGGCTGTTGCCAAAGTGGTTGACAGTAACGACAACGAGTTTATCGATTTCCATGCCCGCCGTTTGGTTGAAATGGCCGGTCATATTGTGATGAGTTACTTGTTGGTTATCGACAGCAACCGCGATGCAACTTACACCCGGTCAGCCAAAGTATTTATTAAAATGACCAAATCGGTGGTAAAAGGTCATGCCGAATTTATCCGCAGCTCAGCGGTTGAAGATTTGGCCGCGTACAAAATTGAAATGGAATAATTTCGCTTATCACGTTAACGCATGATAATTAAAGGCAGCCGGTATTTTAACCGACTGCCTTTTTTATAACAACATGAGAATGTGAAACTTTACACTGCTTCTAAATAATTGTAAGAGATTGTTTATATTCGCATCCAAATAAAAACTGTATCATTTAATAATCATCAAAATGAAAAAATTCTTTATTCTGATTCTTGCAGTGACAATTTTTGCCTGTACACAAAAGCCTGCAGGCTTTAAAATCGATGTAAAACTTGCAGGTGCTGAAGGCAAAATTTTGCTCGAAAAACGGGGTACCGGCGAATGGATTCCTGTTGACACTGCCGACATTGTGGAAGGCGTGGCTGTTTTGGAAGGCGAAGTTAAATATCCCAGCGACATGTATCTGTCGGTACTTGGAGAGCGCGCAAAAACAATGGTTTTTGTTGAAAATGCTGCCATGACAGTGGTTGGAAATGTGGACTCACTCGATAAAGTTGTGGTTACCGGCTCGCTGTCGCACGATGAATATGCTGCCTTAAGCAAACAGATTAACGAAATTGCAGAAAAATACATGGCCATGTATCAGGAATCGCGCGCTGCCATTACCGCAGGCGACACTGCCAGAGGCCGCCAGATTATGGAAGAAGTTGAAAAAATGTACGAAAGCACCAATACCATGCGTGAGGATTTTATCAAAAACAATCCGGCTTCGTATGTTAGTCCCTTCCTCTTATCTCAGATTCAATACGGAAAAGAAGCTGAAGAACTGGAAGCACTGGTAAGCAAATTCGACCCGAAACTTGATTCATTAGCTTCGGTTATTACCATTAAAGAACAGATTGCAAAACTGAAAACAGTGGCTGTTGGACAGGTTGCACCCGACTTTACACAAAATGATGTAAACGGAAATCCTGTAAGTTTCTCAAGTGTTTACAGTCAGAATAAACTTACACTGCTCGATTTTTGGGCAGCCTGGTGTGGCCCGTGTCGTGCCGAAAACCCAAATGTTGTTGCAGTTTACAACGAATTCAATGTAAAAGGATTTACAGTTTTTGGCGTTTCGCTCGACCGCGACAAAGAAGCCTGGTTAAAAGCGATTGCTGATGATAAACTGGCATGGGCCCAGGTTTCTGACCTGGCATACTGGCAGAATGCTGCCGCACAAACCTACGCAATACAGTCAATTCCATCGAGTTTACTGGTTGACCAAACCGGAAAAATTATTGCCAAAAACAAACGTGGCGACGAATTACGTGCTTTTGTAGCCGATTATTTAAAATAATGTAAAGCTTAAATACAGTGCAAAAGCCTTTCTTCGGAAAGGCTTTTTTTGTTCGTGCGAATTCATACTTTTGCGCCATGTTTCAAAATCATTTAGGCGAATTAGCCGGCATTTTAACTGCTGTGTTCTGGACTGTTACAAGCCTCGCATTTGAGTCGGCAGGTAAAAAAGTAGGTTCACTTTCTGTCAATCTCATACGGTTGATCATTGCCTTCTTTTTTATTGCTTTTTACAGCTGGATTGTACGGGGTTATTTTTTTCCAACCGACGCTACTGGTTATCAGTGGCTGTGGCTTTCGCTGTCGGGACTGGTTGGTTTTGTAATTGGCGATTTGCTGCTTTTTCAGGCGCTGGTGGTAATAGGAGCGCGCATTGCAATGCTTGTAATGGCGCTGGCTCCGCCGTTTGCCGCATTCATCGGTTGGCTGGTTTTGGGCGAAGTTATGTCGGTATCCAATTTATTTGGCATGGCAATTACCCTCATCGGGATCATAATTGTGATTCTGAAACGCGAAAAAACAGAAGAAAACGGAACGGTTAAAACAAAACTAAAATCTAATTATTCCATCCAGGGGATTTTGCTCGCTTTGGGTGGTGCAATCGGACAGGGAGCAGGATTGGTTTTGAGCAAAAAAGGAATGGGTGATTACGACCCGTTTTCGTCGTCGCAAATTCGTGTTCTCACCGGAATTGCCGGATTTATTGTTGTTTTAACTGTAATGAATCGCTGGCCGCGTTTTATGGCAGCCATAAAAAATGGTCCCGCCATGAAACGCATCACACTGGGCGCTTTTTTCGGGCCATTTCTGGGTGTGTCGTTTTCGCTGTTAGCTGTTCAACACACACAGGCCGGCATTGCTGCCACATTGATGTCCATTTCGCCTGTACTGATTATTGCCCCGGCGGTTATTCTTTTCAAGGAAAGAATTAACTGGAAAGAGATTGTGGGTGCGGTGATTACTGTGATTGGTGTGGCGCTGTTCTTTTTATGATAGTGTTCAAAATTGATTAACTATCAATAATGTCGTTATAATCAACTTTTAAGTTCATTTTCATTAACACAAACTCCCTGATATTCTTTGCAACTAAGATTGAATATTCAACTTTCTCTTTTGACAAAAATACAATTTCGTTTGGATATCGGACTTCTACTGCGTACCCCTGCATTTCAGAAACGATATCATAATAACTTTCAAAATCTGAATCCTTTTGCGTTATTAAATCAATAAGATAAACTAAATCGTGCGTAAACCTGAAAGTAGCCGATTGATAAATAAGAAATGCTTTTAAATATTTCTCAACAGCTTGTTGGCAATGAAATGTAACTGTATCAAGATATTCAGGAATGTGCATATAAGTTACTTTAGCAGTTCCCAAATCGTGGTCTCCCTTAATAATCCACTGCTTGATAATATCAACCTGCCCGTTCATATAGAATTTTACCTGTATTCATCACTTCATTAACAAAACTGTATCTATTCTTCTTCGAATCAATAATTTCTTCAGGCGTATAAACAACTAAATCTACTGGAATCATTGAACCATAAATCATTTTTCTTACCTGAACCATCCTTAATGGTCTTGGTAAATCGGTCTTTTTTACAACGAATAAATCAAGGTCACTATTTTCATTAGCATTTCCGGATGCATAAGAACCAAATAGAATAATCTTTTCAGGGTTATACCCCAAAACAATCTTATTCACAATATCCGATATTTTCTCTGCCCCAATCATTTGAATTTTTTCGCTAATATACAAATTTTCAATTTTTCAATTCAAATCCAGAAACGCCCTTAGTTCTGCCATTTTGAGCTGGCGTTCCACAGAAAAAGCTGTGCTTTCGCGTTCAATTTTATCAAGCAAAAACCACGATTTGCTGAAAAAATTGAGTTTGTCGTTTTCTGTGGTGGCAATTTCGCCCTGTTCCTTTAAAACAAAGGCAACCAGCTCAAGGTGTTCGTTGGTAAGATTTTTTTCGATGGTTAAATACCGCATCATTTCTTCTGCCGACATTGCCACAAAATCCAAGTCAACCGCCAGGCACTTGTAAAAATACCCGACTTCTTCACTGGCATTTTCGTTTTGCCCGTTCTTCCTGAACCTGATGATTCGCGAAATCACTTCGAAAAGCATCATCAGTTGGCGCATCAAATAATCTCGTTCTATTCCCATTTTTCTGAAATTGCTTCTAAAGATAATGTGTAGTTTTGAAAAAAAATAAACAATGGGCATTTTCGACAGTGTTTTTGGCAACAGCGACAGCTTTTCGGATGAATTGCACGAGGGGAAAGACTTTTACATGGAGAAAGGTTACCGTGTAATGACCGAAAGTTATTTGATTAACCGCGGATATTGCTGTTCCAATGGCTGCAGACATTGTCCGTACTGGCCAAAAGCACAAAAAGGGAATACACGGCTCAGACCTGGGTTAACAAAAATTTAAATTCAACATGAACGGAAAAGATTTGCGGATTGTGTTTATGGGAACCCCCGATTTTGCGGTTGCCAGTTTAAAAGCACTCGTTGATGGCGGGTACAATGTGGTTGGAGTAATTACTGCACCCGACAAACCAGCCGGTCGCGGAAACCAGTTAACACAATCGGCAGTTAAAAAGTATGCAATTGAAAACAACCTGCATTTGTTACAACCCGAAAAACTGAAAAACCCTGATTTTATTGCTGAACTGCAAAGCCTGAAAGCCGATTTGCAAATTGTTGTGGCTTTTAGAATGTTGCCCGAACTGGTTTGGAATATGCCACGACTTGGAACTTTTAACCTGCATGGTTCGCTGCTGCCGCAATACCGCGGCGCTGCCCCGCTCAACTGGGCAGTTATTAATGGCGAAACAAAAACCGGCGTTACCACTTTTTTGTTGGACCAGGAAATTGACACAGGTAAAATTCTGTTTAAACACGAAATTGAAATTGGAGAAAAAGATACTGTTGGCGATATTCATGACAGATTAATGGAAATTGGTGCATCGCTGGTGGTGAAAACAGTGGATGCGCTGGCCGAAGGAAATTACACACCAATTCCGCAAAGCGAGATAATTTCGGATTTGATAAAACATGCACCCAAAATTTTTAAGGAAGATTGCCGGATTGACTGGCAAAACGATGCAGAAAAAATAAGAAACCTGATTCGCGGGTTGTCGCCCTACCCCACTGCCTGGAGTTTACTTGTAAACACCGAAACCGGTGAAGAAATTCAGACTAAAATATATTTTGCTGAGAAAACTGCAATTGCGAAAAAAGCAAACTGCGGAACCATTGAAACTGACGGAAAAAAGAGTTTACTTGTAGCTTGCGGAAATGGGTGGCTGAACATTACCGACATTCAGCTGGCGGGTAAAAAAAGAATGAAAACCGACGAGTTTCTTCGCGGTTTTCAACAAATCGGGAAATATAAATTCGTTTAAAAACAACTTTTCCAAAGTTCGAAACTTTGGAAAAGTTAGTTTGAAAAAGTTAAAATCGAAAAATCCCGGGTTAGTTTTTCTTCCGGTTCATAAAGAAGAAGTAAAGCAGAAAACCTGACGAGATAAATACAAGCAGAATTCCGAAGGGCAACACTGCATTTTCTGCATTCCACATGTAAGGATTAAAAGCCCTCATAATTTCGATTACAATTAATCCAATCCCTGTCATGAGTGCCACCAAACCCCATTTTAACGATGGATATTTGTTCGATTCTTCGCTGACTGTGCTTCTGGCTTCCAATATTCCAACTTTATCGTACTGTCCGGCTTTAATCAGTTTTCTTTTTAGAAAATAGTCGGAAATCAAAACCAAAATGTGGTAAATACCAAAAAAAACCAACCCTGTTACTGCAATTTCGCTTAAATGATTCATAATTTATTGTTTTAAAATTTGTTTTTCTGCCCGTTTGACATTACGGGTTGCAAAAATGTTGCAGGAAGTGGAAAGTTTTTTTCTGTCTGATTGACTGACCAGCTGACCGAAAGTCAACAGGTCAGGGGAAGGAACGCACGCGCACGAACAGGCAGGGATTGGAGCGGCAGCTTGTTGAAGCAGGTGACATTGACGGCTGACCGGCAGGAGCGACCAGAGGAAGCTACCTGACGGACATCGCCGGAAAAGGAACCTGCGAAACAACTACAGCGGAAAGCCCGGCTGCCTGCAAAAAAAAGTTTTCGTTACAACTGCAACATTTTTATAACTTTCACAGTCAGATAGTGCAGTTATGACCGATGCCGAATTAGTACAGCAAATTTTGAACGGGAACAGCAATGCTTTCCGGTTTCTGGTGGCGAAACACCAGCGACTGGTTTTGCACGTGGTTGGCCGCATTGTGCAACGGCAGGAAGACATTGAAGATATTTGTCAGGAGGTGTTTATGAAGGTGTATTCGAAAATCGGGAAATTCAGGGGCGAAGCAAAACTTTCGACATGGATTGCCCGGATTGCCTACAACACAAGCATTTCGCACCTGAGAAAAGAAGACCGGGACGAACTGTCGTACGACGAGCGCCCCGCGCTGGTGGCTGGCGAAACCGACGAATCGACTCACCGTCAACCCATGGAAACAGATGAAGTAAAAAAATACCTGATGCTGAAAATTGAGGAGTTGCCGGTGCAATACCGCACGGTGCTGACACTGTTTCACCTTGAGGAGTTTTCGTACCGCGAAATTGAGGAGATTACCGGGATGCCGGAAGGAACCATAAAAAGTTATCTCTCGCGTGCACGGAAAATTTTAAAAGAGAAGCTTGAAAAAGTAGCTAAAATTGAAAAAACTAATATTTTTACCGAGTATGCTTAACGAAGAAAAATATACCGACGCCGACAAATGGCTGGTTGACGCACTAAAAAGCGAACCAAACTTTATTTTGTCCGAGAATTTTGCTGACCGTATGGCAGAAAAAATGAGCCGGAAATTTGCATGGAGCCAGTACCTTCGCGAGTTTGCCATTTATGCAGGCGTGATTTTGGGTGTTGTGGCTGTTTTGGCTGCGGTACACATTTTTTTAGCCGGTGCGGATTGGAAAAGCTGGGCAAAGTTTGTAACCGAAAATCTTGTAATCGTTATTGCAACTGCATCTTTGCTGTTCTTCGTGCTTTTTACCGACCGTGTTTTGCTTCGCTATTTTTTACACCGCTCGAAAATAGATTCGATTTAAACGAAGTAATCAACGTCGGTTTTTTCGTAAATAAATCACTTCTTCGGTTTTTGGTTCTTCCCCAGGTTTCATTTTGTTGCGTTTGTAAAGCATATTCAACCTCACGCCATACACCTGCGAGATAAAATGCATGGTCTCTCCTGCTTCAACCCGGTGAAAATCTTTGCCTTTTTGTGCTTTTTTGTGTTTCTTCTGAATGTAAACCACTTCGTTTTTCTGCGGTCGGTAACCTTCGGGCCTGTCGTTAAAATTGTAAATCTCCCATGCTTTTTTTCTGAATCCCTGTGCAATAATTTCGTAAGTATCCCCTTCGCGGGCCACAACAGCTTTCAGGTGGTTTGCACTGATAACTTTGTGTGCTTCCAGATCAATTTTCAAAAAATCAGAAACATTCTCGTTGGAAAGTTTTGCACGCTGTGCAATGGCTAAATCATCGATGTTGATCCCTGAATCAAGCAAATACAATTTATTATCTTCAATAATTTTAATCACGCGCTGAGCGTAATCAGGAGCTGTAGCATAACCGGCTGCTTTCAATCCGTGCGCCCAGCCCACATAATCATTGGGAGCTAACTGGAAAAGCGATGCATACCGCGGACTGTTTACCAAAAAATTAGAATGATCGATAAATGATTCTTCAACCGTGTTGTATTTTCTGAAACATTCATTCCGCGCGTCGTCGTCCCATTTTACCGACGGTCCTGTCCAGTTCGATTTGCATTTGATACCAAAATGGTTGTTTGAAAGTATGCAGAGATTGCTGTTTCCGTTGGCCGACTCAAGACAAGCCTGTGCCATTTTTATGCTGGCCGGAATTCCGGTGCGCTGCATCTCTTCGATGGCGAGCAACTGGTATTTTTCGATATACTGCGTGCGGGTTTGCTGCGAAAAGGCAGTAAATACCAAAACTTCAAAAATCAATAGTAAAACATACTTCATTACTTTCCTTTTTTTAAGCTCACCAAAAATAGGTTGTCTGAAAAACTTCACGGCTGTACCGGATTTTATTTATAAACAAAACTATGTCAATTTCATTGTTCTGCAACACACAAATATTTCATGCCAAATTACTGAATGGCCTGAATAATCAATAAAATTGTACTTTTGGGCAAAACTGACACCATGCAGAAAAGAGTTTACCAAATTGTTACCGAAGAATTTCACAGTATTGCTGAACTACCCGGAACCGACCAGCTACTGGTTTTTGCCGCCCGCGAAGCAGCCGAAAAAGCTTATGCTCCTTATTCAAAATTTAATGTTGGTGCAGCAGTTTTGCTTGCCAATGGTGAAATCATCAGGGGAAACAATCAGGAAAATGCTGATTTTACCGATGGAATCTGTGCAGAGCGTGTTGCCCTGTTTTTTGCCCACGCCACTTATCCTGGTGTTGCGGTAAAAGCACTGGCCGTAACTGCAAAAACCGGGGGTAAATTAATTTCCGGGCCAGCACAGCCCTGTGGCTCGTGCCGTCAGGTGCTTATAGAAACCGAAAGCCGTTTTAAACAATCAATCAGGTTGATTCTGGATGGAGCTGAAAAAATAATGGTTTTAGATGGAGCCGACAGTTTGCTCCCGTTCGCATTTAAACCGGATTCACTGGGCTAAAACGGTTACTCCTGAATAGTTTCATAAATTCATTCCACACAACATCATCGGGTGGGTCGGCGACAATTGTTACCGGCTCGTTTTTTACGGGATGAACAAATTCAATTTTACGGGCATGTAAATGAATGCTTTTGTCGGCATTCGGCCGCGGAAAACCGTATTTAATATCGCCTTTAATGTACAGTTTTAATTGGCGCAACTGAACCCTGATCTGGTGGTGACGGCCCGTGTGGAGTTCAACTTCGAGTAAATGATAATTATCGATACTCGCCACGTGCCGGTAAGTTAAACTTGCAAGTTTTGAGCCTTTCAGTTTCTCCTCGTAGGCATAACTCCGGTTCTGATCCTGTTTTTTTAAAAGATAATGGGTTAGCGTGTCGGTGTATTTCGGCGGGCGTTTATCAACTACTGCCCAATACGTCTTTTTAACTTCACCTTTGTTTTGAAAAAGAAAATTAAGACGCGGCAAGACCTTGCTAGTTTTGGCAAGAACAACAATTCCGGTAGTTGGCCGGTCGAGCCGATGTGGCAGACCCAAAAAAACATTTCCCGGTTTATTGTATTTTTCCTTGAGGTAATCTTTTACAATATCGAGCAGGGTGATATCGCCGGTTTCATCGCTTTGAACCACTTCGCCACCCGCCTTATTAACTACTATAATATGATTGTCTTCGTAAAGTACCTGCACAGTTATTTTTTAGTATTGTTCTTTTTCGTTCGGAAAATCGCCCGATTTCACATCTTCGATATAATGACCAACGGCACCTTTGATTTCGGCTGCCAGATTATGATACCGGCGCAAAAAGCGGGGCGAAAACTGTTGGGTTATGCCAAGCATATCGTGAATTACCAATACCTGACCATCAACACCACCGCCGGCGCCAATACCAATTACAGGAATTGTCAGCGATTTTGATACAGTTTGGCCAAGTTCAGCCGGAATTTTTTCGAGTACCACGGCAAAACAACCGGCCTCTTCCAACAATTTTGCATCCGTCAGCAGTTTTTCAGCTTCGGCTTCTTCGCGCGCGCGCACCGAATAAGTCCCAAATTTATTGATCGATTGCGGCATCAGTCCAAGATGCCCCATTACCGGAATTCCTGCTGACAAAATGCGATGAACTGAATCGATAACCTCGCTGCCTCCTTCGAGTTTAACTGCGTCGGTAGCCGTTTCTTTCATAATTCTGATGGCTGTACTCAACGCTTTTTTCGAGTTTCCCTGGTATGTGCCAAACGGCAAATCAACTACCACCAATGCCCTTTCCACTGCATTCACCACCGAACGACCATGATAAATCATCTGATCTAACGTAATCGGAAGCGTAGTTTGATTGCCTGCCATTACATTCGATGCCGAATCGCCCACAAGAATCACATCAACACCAGCTTCATCAACCAACTGGGCCATGCTGTAATCATAAGAGGTGAGCATCGAAATTTTCTCGCCGCGCGCCTTCATTTCGGCCAGCCGGTGGGTTGTAACTTTTCTGATTTCCTTGTGAACTGACATTTTACTTGTATTTTTTCCGGGGTAAAGCTATATAAACCATTTTAACTGAACAAAACTGTTTTGATTGTTCTTCTTTTTATGCATCCAGATTGTTTACTTTGAATCAAATTTCAGAACAGAGAAATTATGAAATACAGTCAACTGTCAGCAATGGTAACTTTAATCGCAGTATTTGTTGTACCTGTTTCGGGTTTGGCTCAATTGCATAAAATTCAAACCGACAAACTTGAATTCAGAAGACACGAAATTAACTGGGGACTCAACTATTCGGGAGCAAACGAAAGGGAATCGTGGAAAACTGATGATGCAAAATATTACGAAGAGATATCCACAAATTCAGTTAACCTTTTTCTTGAAAACAGGTACTGGAATTTTAGCGAAAACCGGCAACAGCAGTTTTTTGTTTCGGCAAAAGCAGGTCCGCTGTGGGGCAATGGCAACTGGAATGACAGTTCGTACATTGAAGAAATAGATGCTGAACATCGGTTAACCGGACTGCGGGCTGCAATTTCGGCTGATTATTCACTTCGCTATTATTATAACAACCGGAATTATACTTTACTTCAGGTCAATGCAGCTGCGCAATACGACTGGTACAACCAGACGTCGGAGGGTACAATCGCCGACTCGAACCTTGTTGTAAGTGATTACATGAATGATTCGAAGGGCGATAGACTGAGAACAGAAATCAATGCACGCGCCGGCTGGGGTTTGGGCCGTTTGACTGCTGTTAACCATTTTATGACAGCCGAATATCTCTTAACAAAATACTACTCTGAACAGGATTTTTCGCAGGATGAAATTATGTTGCTGGCAGAAGAGATTGCCCGGCTTAAAAACAGTCGCGATCCGCGAATCAGTCATCAGCCCGAAATCGAAATCAAACAACTTGAAGATTTTCTGAACCAGAAAATGATTCAGATACCAAAAAGAATCATGGTTGCAGATTGGGAATCAGGAGAATTTTCACCTCGATACAATGGCAGCCGCGTCGAATTCGGACCATTTTTTCAGTATTACAACCGCGAACCCGACTTTGTTTATGGTGGCTATTTAATGCTCGAAAATGCCAGGTATTGCAACATGAAATGGAACCGGAATTTCAGCGCTGCAATCAACTACAACGCTTATAAACACAACGACTGGGTTTTAGGTGAAATAAGATTAGGCTGGTCGTATTTTCAGCAATTGCAAAGCCAGTGGGATTTAGGATTAAAGTACATTCCCGGTTTGGAAATTGGTGACGAAAAAGCGTTTTTTTACCAGGGAGTGGTACCCTATTTTTCGTGGTTCACACAACTCAATTCAAAAAACAGAATTGACATGAGTCTTGCATGGCGAATTACCTCAGACGAAAAACTGATGCTGCCTGGCCCGGAAATCTCGGTTTCGGTGTACAGGAGCAAATACTAAACCCGCAGGAAAATTTTCTTCTTGTACATGTAGTACATCAACATCCAGACAATCATTATTTCGCCGGCAACAATTAAAAGCTTGCTGACTTCGCCAAATATCGTGGTCCAGCCAAGCAAAAGGTTCGTCGGCCTGCCCACATCAATAAAACGATGAAACAGGTAAATAAAAATGGAATTCATACCAATAACCCGGAAGAAGAACGACCATTTTTGCCAGCCTTTTACATCGATAATCCAATAGAACAGCGCAATCAGTAAAAACCCGATGCCGCTGGTAAGCAGATTAAAACTACCTGTCCAACAGGCTTTGATGATAGGATAAAATGTACTGAGCAAAAGCGCAACTCCAATTGCAGCAGCGCCACTAACTGCAAGAATTTTTACTTTTTGCATTTCAGCTGTCTTTTTGTGACGAAGAATATACCCGGCCAGCGACCCCATTAAAGTAACCGAAACCGCAGAAACAATACAAAGCAAACCTTCAGGGTCGAAAACTTCGCCGTGCAAACGGCCCGGAACCAGCATCCGGTCGAAATATCCGTTAATACAACCTTCGGGCGTTAGTACACCTGCACCAATTCCCGGCACAGGAACCAGCAATTGTAAAACCCCGATACCCACAAGAATACTGCCCAGCCAAATCAACCGCTGTTTCAGGTCTTTTGTGTAAATGGTTATCAACGCGGCAAACATGTAGCCCAACCCGATTTGCCCCAAAACGCTCAGCAATCGCGGATTTTCAAAACCATTGCTGAAAACGCCATTGTAAATCCATCCCAGCAAAACAAGAATCAAACCTCTGCCAATTGCCTTTTTAGCAAGTGACGATTTTGCCACTTTCTTTTCGAGTTTCGAAACCAGAGAAAACGGAATGGCCACCCCGCTGATAAACATGAACAATGGAAAAATCAAATCGTAAAAATGAAAACCATTCCACGGAACATGTTCCATTTGCTCTACAATCGGGTTCATCCACGAAGCGCCCGATTGGCGTGCAATTACTTCAACAAGGTAACTTCCTCCGGTTATCCAGAACATATCGAAACCGCGGAGCGCATCAAGTGAATAAAGCCGTTTTTCGGGCTCAAGGTGCATTGATTTTGTTGTCATTTCTTTTGGTTTGATAAATGCCTAATTTAATAACATTTTACAATGTCACCTTCAAATAACTTGTGTTTTACTAATCAAAATGTATTTTCAAAATACAAAGTTTCTGCCTTTTTGTCACCAGATTTGACAAGAACTAACGGCTGCCTTTTGTTTTTGATGTCACATTTTCGATAAAAACAGCCAAAATGCGGCTGGCATAATCATTGCAAAACACCCATCGTAATTTTTAAATTGAATAATCATTTAAAACATAATAAAATGGGAAAAATAATTGGAATTGACCTTGGAACCACCAACTCGTGCGTTTCGGTCATGGAAGGCAACGAACCTGTTGTAATTCCTAACAGCGAAGGGAAACGCACTACACCATCGATTGTGGCTTTTGTTGAAAATGGCGAACGTAAAATCGGCGACCCTGCAAAACGTCAGGCCATTACAAACCCCACAAAAACAGTTTACTCCATTAAACGTTTTATGGGCGAAACCCACGACAGGGTAAGTAAAGAAATTGCCCGCGTACCCTACAAAGTTGTTAAAGGCGACAACAATACGCCACGTGTTGAAATTGACGACAGGAAATATTCGCCACAGGAAATTTCGGCTATGATTTTGCAGAAAATGAAAAAAACTGCCGAAGATTACCTGGGTCAGGAAGTTACCGAAGCTGTAATTACAGTACCGGCCTACTTTAACGACGCGCAGCGCCAGGCAACCAAAGAAGCCGGCGAAATTGCTGGTCTTAAAGTGCGCCGCATTATTAACGAACCTACTGCCGCATCACTGGCTTATGGTCTCGACAAAATGCACAAAGACATGAAAATCGCTGTATTCGACCTTGGTGGCGGTACTTTCGATATTTCAATTCTTGAATTAGGCGATGGTGTTTTCGAAGTAAAATCGACCGACGGTGATACCCACCTTGGCGGCGATGATTTCGACCAGGTAATTATTGAATGGCTTGCTGATGAATTTAAAAGAGATGAAGGTGTTGACCTGAAACGCGACCCGATGGCATTGCAGCGTTTAAAAGAAGCTGCTGAAAAAGCCAAAATTGAACTTTCAAGTTCATCGCAAACCGAAATCAACCTGCCGTATATTATGCCGGTTGACGGAATTCCAAAACACCTTGTAAAAACACTCACCCGTTCGAAATTCGAGCAATTGGCTGATAAACTAATTAACGCCACCATCGAACCTTGCAGCAAAGCGCTGAAAAACGCAGGTCTTTCTGCAAGCGAAATCGACGAGGTAATTCTTGTAGGCGGTTCAACACGTATCCCGGCCATCCAGGAAAAAGTGCAACAGTTCTTTGGAAAAACGCCGTCGAAAGGTGTAAACCCCGACGAAGTTGTGGCTGTGGGTGCTGCCATTCAGGGCGGTGTATTAACCGGCGAAGTAAAAGATGTGTTACTGCTCGACGTAACTCCGCTTTCGCTGGGTATTGAAACCATGGGTGGTGTGATGACAAAACTGATTGAATCGAACACAACGATACCAACTAAAAAGTCGGAAACATTTACTACGGCGTCCGACAACCAGCCTTCGGTTGAAATCCATGTGTTACAGGGCGAACGCCCGATGGCTGCAGGCAACAAAACCATCGGCCGCTTCCACCTCGACGGTCTGCCACCAGCACCACGCGGTATTCCGCAAATCGAAGTTACTTTCGATATCGATGCCAACGGTATTCTGCATGTAAATGCCAAAGACAAAGCTACCGGCAAAACACAGTCGATTCGTATTGAAGCATCTTCAGGTCTTTCGGATGACGAAATCAAGCGGATGAAACAGGAAGCCGAAGCCAACGCCGAAGCCGATAAAAAAGCTAAGGAAATGGCCGACAAAATCAACCAGGCCGACAGTCTGATTTTCCAGACCGAAAAGCAACTGAAAGAGTTTGGCGACAAAATACCTGCCGACAAAAAACAGCCGATTGAAGATGCGCTGAAAAAGCTGAAAGATGCTCACGCCAGCAAAGACCTGACAGCCATCGATGCAGCCATGACAGAGCTGAACACAGTGTTCCAGGCGGCTTCGCAGGAGATGTACAACGCATCGCAGGCACAGGGCGGCCAGCAGGCTAACCCGAATGCCGGAGGACAGGAAGGCCCAACCGGTGGCAAACAAAAAGCCGACGGCGAAGTAACCGACGTTGATTTCGAAGAAGTCAAGTAGAGTCGATTAAAATCGACAATCAAAAATAGGGAAACCGCAGTAAATAATTGATTTACTGCGGTTTTTGTTTTTACGAATTTATTTAATTTGATGTTTTATTATCGATTTTTATCATACATTTGTACCATAACTGTACCGGAACTTAATTAACGACGAAGTGGAACTTGTGAGCACTTATGAATACTAATAGGTACTTAAATAGCGATAAAGATGGCGATGGATAAGATTCAAATACAATGTGTAATATGTAAAAAGCCGTTTGCCCCCAAAACGGTAGACTCAATCTATTGCTCCAAAAATTGTAGCGATGTTGCATACCGCAAGAGGAAAGCGCAGCAAAAAGAAGAAGAACAACGGAAAATAGTTGTTGATAAAATTCCCGTTGACCGCTTATATATTTCCGTGTCGGAAGCAATAGCTATTTTTGGAATCGCAAAAAGCACACTTTATCGTCTGATTCGTCAAAAACGAATCCCTGCAATCAATTTAGGAACTCGTCTTGTACGGATTGATCGTGCTGCAATAGAGGAAATGTTTCCAATTCGCAAAGAGACACCCAAAATAAAAGAAAAACCGGCAGTTAAATTATATAGTCTTGAACCCCAAGACTGCTATACAATCGGCGAGATAGCTCAAAAGTTTGGCATATCCGATAGTTCTGTCTATAAGCATATCCGCAGATTTTCTATCCCTACTCGACAGATTGGAAAATACGTTTATGCCCCCAAATCTGAAATAGACAATTTGTATAATAGCAAATAATAGAGATACCACATGAAAGAGTTATCCAACACCAAAGTAACTGTGAGGCTTCGAAAGGCTGAAGACCGAAAAGAGTGGTATGTTTATATTGAGAGTTACCCCGTTCTTGTTCCAGGCAAGAAAAGCCTGCAGCGCTTACGGGAATACTTAAATCGCAGTGTAACTACAATAGAATGGGACAAAAAACGAACTGCTCGTACCGATACTGACGGAACAAAAACCTATAAGCCCAAACGCGATGATAACGGGATAATCATATGCCGGAGTGAAAAAGACCAGGAAAGTATGATTTATGCTGATGGTGTTCGTAAACTTCGCCAACGAGAATATAATAATGCCGATTTATACAGCGATACCGAAACCGAGCAAGCCGAACAAAAGGAACGTTTGCAGCAAAATTTCATAGAATATTTTGATAAGGTAACGGCCAAACGACACGCCAACAACTCAAAATCCATTTTAATCAACTGGCAGCGAGCTGTTGAATTTCTGAAGCAGTTCACCGGAAATTCGTTATTGTTTTCTCAAATAAATAACAGGACTGCCGAAGAATTTAAGCATTTTCTGTTCTCTGCCCCTCGCGGAGGCAAAAAAAGCGGAACTATTTCTCACAATACCGCCTCAACTTATTTTTCCATTTTCAAGGCAGCACTTAAACAAGCATTTATTGATGGCTACCTGACCGTTGATTTATCGGCTAAACTAAAAGGCATACAGAAACAGGAATCCCGCAGAGAATATTTATCAGTTGAAGAACTCAACATACTTGCCGCTACTCCTTGCGGACGGGATGTACTTAAACGGGCAGCCCTTTTCTCTGCGCTCACAGGATTGCGACATTCCGATATTCAAAAACTTCGATGGAAAGAAATCATTATAGATCGTAATCAAGCAAGACTGCATTTTACCCAACAAAAAACCAAAGGTGTTGAATATTCACCCATTTCAGGACAAGCTTTGCAACTTTGTGGTGAGCCAGGAAAGCCAGAACAATTTGTTTTTGAAGATTTGCCTGATCCATCCTGGATTTCCCACCCCCTCAAAAAATGGTTGGAAGCCGCTGGTATTAAAAAGAAAATTACCTTCCATTGCTTCCGTCACACATTCGCGACCTTGCAGTTATCAAGCGGCACCGATATTTACACTGTCAGCAAAATGCTTGGCCATACCGATGTAAAAACCACCCAGATTTACGCCAAAGTGGTGGACGAAAAGAAAAATAAAGCGGCACAAGCGATACAGTTAGAAACAATAAAAACAATCAAGGAATGAAAAACAATCTTCTGGAGTACATTATTTTATACATCCTGGTTGCATCTGCTGCGTTGACAATTGCGACAATGGCACGTATATCTGCTTTTTCATTGGGAGTTGACAACTTTACTTCTTTCATCGTTTTTTTTGTAGTCTTGGGCATTGAGGTTGCTGCATATTTAAGTATTCACGTTGTTTTACAAGGACTGATGTTGCCTTGGATTGCACGGCTCTTACTGAAAATTCCTTATTTCAAAAATAAAACAAAAAGCACAAAACCTATCGATAAAATAACCAATCAGATAACAGAACCACCCTCTTTAGAAGATATTCGGAACGAACAACTACAAAACAAAGCCAAAGAGCGGGAAGAAAAACTAAATGTTGCGCTGAACTATACCCGAAAAACATTTGCACCGTATGTTTTAGACGAACAAATTGAATTTCTATGTGTAAATCTGCAACTATATGCTGATAAATTGAACCTGGAAAATTTACGTTCCATAAAAACCAGTAAAGACTTATCTTCTATTGATATTTCCCATTTTGGATGGAATATCTGGAATCATTTCAATATAGGTAAACGAATAGAAATTGCTCACTTCCTCAAAAGGGTATTTCCCGATATTCTCAAAGATGTAGAAGTTGAAAGTATCAAAAGCCATCTGAAAGACGACGAATTGAAAGGCATTATTAAAATACAGAAAAGCCTTACAGAGCAATAATAACCATAGTTTATAATTATCTCAAGTGTTTTAACTGTTTTGTTTCCGTGTCGCGAAACACAACGAAAACACCTATTTCATTTGCACCATAACAATTAAAAACGATAGTTATGGAAACAAATGAAATTTCTTTTGAAACCTTGCCCAAAGCAGTTGCCCATCTGGTCAGCGAAGTGGCCGCAATCAAATTATTAGTAGAAAAGGGGCAAACATCCGTTGCTCCTCAAAAACGCATTCCTTTAGGCATTGAAGAAGCCAGCAGGACTATCGGCAAAGCCAAACCTACCATTTACGCACTTGTTCGCAAACGTCTGCTCCCCTGTTACAAGAACGGCAAGAAGCTTTATTTTTTTGAAGATGAATTGCTGGAATGGATTGCCAAAGGCAAGAAGAAGACTTTACTTGAAATTGAATCAGAGGTAAAAGCAGATTACAAAAAAGATTTTAGAGGCACAAGAAGATGAATCTGTTTGATTTGATAGCCAATTTCTGGCGACTTGATGAACAGAAAAATTTCAGCGGAAACGAAACACGCCTGTTTTTCTTCCTGATTCATTTGGCAAACCGTTCGTTTTGGCAGGAATGGATTGAATTTGCCGACAAACGAATGGATGCTAATGCCAATATTTCTTTGCAGGTGTTGAAATCAGCCAGAGAACGTTTGCAAGAAGCCGAATTGATAGACTTCGTTCCAGGGGGTGGGTTTAGGGTTAAAACTAAGTATCGGATTTTAACACCTAAGTCCAACCTTAAGCTCTCACCTTCTCTTTTTAATAATAAAGACAAAGATTCAAACATTAATCCAAATGGAAAAAAGAAAGGATTTGTCCATACAGGAAGCGATTTTGACTAATCAGGGATTTTATCAGTTGTTGCAAAAAGATGCTCATGAAATTGTTGCCGGTGAAAAAGAAAAGAAGCGGCAACGGCGATTGTTCCTTCCGCTGGCGTATTCCGATTTTCAGAGTTTGTTTTGCACATTCGGGGCAGTTTGCTTACTCCACCGGAATCAAGATAGAGGCTTTGTTATTGACGACAATAATGAGCCAGTGATAAAACAACTCTACTATTTCGCAACCAGTAATCCATCTTTTGCAGGTGATTTGAACAAAGGGATTCTTTTACAAGGTAAATATGGATGTGGCAAGACCGTACTTCTGGAAACTTACTCAATGCTCCATAATCATATTGTGAGAAAATTCAGCCTGAATTATCCATTGCTTTCATTTATCAAGGCGGTGGAATTACAAGAGCAAATCAGAAAACAATCAGTGAATATGTTCGTGCGAAAACCATTAATCATTGATGAATTTGGACGGGAATCCAAAACGGTTCAGGATTACGGCAACATTACTCGGCCACTATCCGAATTGTTGAGTTTGAGAAGCGATGCCGGAACGCTTACGCACGGTACTACTAATTTCATCTTGAATACACTTTCGTCTGATGAATTTTACGGCGGGATGATTGGCGACAGGCTCAAAACGATGTTCAACTTCATCACTTTGCATGGAGAAAGCAGGAGGATATAAATTAAAGAACATACCATTCCTTGAAAAAAAGCCCATAAACACTTGCTCAAACTGTAAGCAACTATATATCAATAAATTTTAACTTTTTAAAAATAACTTGTCATGAAAAAAATGAATTTTATTCTACAAAGTAAAGGAGGTTGCGGCAAATCGATGCTCACCTATTTACTGGCATTAAAAAATGAAGACAATCCCCAAACCTATTTTATTGATTTTGACAGCTCTGTAAAATCAAGTACGCAGCAACTGAAATTCCTTCAAGGCCGGACGCCTGCCCGCTTTGCAAAAATGAATTTACTCGATGAACGGGGTAAAATTGACCGTCAGCGGCTTTTTGAAAACCTGCAGGTCCTCGCCCAAAAACCTTATGAGGAATTTTTTCTTGATTTTGGCGCACCCGAAAGCGAGCAGCTTACCTCCTTGTTTTCAAAAGATTATACCATCAAAGAATTTAAGCAGATTGCCGAAGAACTTGATGTTGAATTCATTTTCAACATTGTTGTGGCAGGCGGCAGTTCTTATCTTCCCTGCACCAGTTATCTGAACAACATTGCAGGATTAAATCAACAGAATTTCAGTATTATCATCTGTATCAATGAGTTTTCATTTCATAATTACAAATCACTGTTTGCAGAGATAGAGAACTATGCAAAAGCCAATTCAGACAATATTCACGGAGTGAAATATTTTGGTGATTTTGATACGGATGCTGCCCCTCATAAAAACATCCTAAGGTACATTTCAGAAGGAAAAGGAATGAATGCCTATGTATTTATTGAGAAAATTAAAATTCAAAAAGAACTTCAAAAATTACCGTAATGGAGCATGTAAAGATTGACTTTCAAAGGATGCAAGCCGATTACTTTCTGAAATACGATTACAAATTTGACGAGACAGCCCTTGCTATGTTATATATTTTGAAAAAAGAGCAGGAGGCAAATTTTGGTTTGCAAAATTCAGCATTGTACAAGGCCATCGATAAAATTGAAGATTCTCAAAGAACCTTAGCGCTAGACCGGGAACACCCACGCTGGCAGGCATTTTCTTATGGTTTGGGCCGGTTTGGGTTGCCGCTATTGCTGGCCATCTGTTTCGTAGCCATATTTTACATGATCCACTTAAGCAATCAGCAACACAAAATAATCGATACTGCCAAACTCCGGTGGTATGAGAATTTCTATCAATCCAATATTGAAAACAGGGAGACCAGGGCCATGAAAGAATATTTAAGGGCAAATCCCATTCCTGAATAAATTAAATGAACAATTAAATGAAAGAATTTCTAAAGCAGAAACTACTGGAAAACAAGTCAGGGATTTATTCCCTGATCGCCCATCACTATGCCGACCAAATAGATGAAATGGGTTGCAGCCTTTTCCGTGACTGGTTAAGTGAAGAACTGTCGGTTGATAAAAGTACGATAAACCTTACAAGCTTATATTCTGCTTCAAGAAGAGAGCAAAAGAACAATAAACGTAAAGGCAAAACAACTGGTTTTCAACCTGTATTTGAGAACAAGCAGAATAGCGTTAATCCGGGTTCAAATTTTTCTGATCCCGGTGCCTTACCGTCTTCTGTGGATAATATTACCGAAATGTAACCCAGTTGCAGAATTACGAATTATGAATAATTCCGAATAGAAATAAATAGGAATGAATGGGAATAAATATTTCCGAATAAGACAATGCAATTTATTCATTATTAGATATATCCATGCGAAATTATTCCGTCATAGTGGGGAGCAAGTTTGTGTTTCGGTCAGCCCGAAACCTTGCTCTGCGAGGCGAAAACATCCCGCCGGTCTAATCTGAACAACTAATCGTGCAATCATGAAAACAATTAAAAATAGAAATACGAATGGCAGACCAACTAAAGAACCTGCCGAAAAGAAGGGTTATAAAATAACGATCAAAATGGCGAAGGATGAGTATGGTTCATTAAAGACCAAGTCGCTTGAAGCAGGTATTAACCAAAGCGAATATATCCGCCAATGTATTCAGGCAAGTATCGTTAGGCAGCGAATAACCCCTGAATTGGTAAACTACATCCGCCAACTCAGCGGAATGGCCAACAACATCAACCAGATTGCCCATAAAGCCAACGCCTCCGGGTATCCGGGCGTACACAAACACTGCTTATTCCTGAACGGGAAGCTGGATGATGTAATTAGCAAAATAGAAGATGATTGCTAAGATTGTACAGGGACATGGGTTCCGGGGGGTCGTTGGTTATATCTTGGACAAAGAAAAAGCCAGCTTGCTTTATGCTGAAGGGATCAGGATAAAAGACAAGGAATCGATTGTTAAAAGTTTCATTGCGCAGCAAAAGCTAAATCCGAAAATAGCCAAGCCAGTAGCTCATATTTCGCTGGACTTTTCTGTGCAGGATAAAAGCAGGTTGACCGATCACTTTATGGTCGGTATAGCCCAAGAATATATGAAAAAGATGGGATACCGGGATACACAATACATTATTGCCCGGCACAATGACACCGACCATCCTCATTTACACCTGGTTATTAACCGGATTAACAACAACGGAAAACGGATTTCAGATCAGAATGAAAAGTTGCGAAACACACGGGTTTGCATGGAACTTACAAAAAAGTACGGTTTGTATATTGCTTCAGGCAAGGAGAACGTGAAAGAACACCGGTTAAAAGAGCCGGATAAAACCAAGTATGAGATCTATCATGCACTGAAATCTGCTATCCCAAACTGTAAGAACTGGAAGGAATTAAGATCAGAATTACTCAAATCCGGCATTACGACAGCGTTTATTAAAAATGGTGAAACTGAAAAGATACAGGGAGTTAGGTTTGGAAAGAATGGTTATGAGTTTAACGGTTCCAAGATTGACCGGGATTACAGTTTTTCCAAAATCAAATACCAGTTGTACCAGAATGAAAAGCTACACAAAAACGAAGGCCAGCAGCATTCTGAACTGAACCAGCCGAATCAAATAACCCGGCAGGATAATATGATGGATTTTGCCGCCGGGATTGAAAATGCAGCTTCTGCTTTGGGTGGACTGTTTGATTTTACGAGTACTGCACGTTATTACGATGAGACCAATGCAGACTTCTTAAGAGAACAAGCCAAACGACGAAAAAAGAAGAAAAACCAGTATAAACGCGGATTGTAAACAAATTAAAAATCAAAACTTAAGGGTGCCAGTAAAATGGATTCTTCGTTAGTTTATACCCTATTTGAAGAATTAAGGAAAAAAATAGATGAGATGAACAAAAATACAACTACTAACAACTAAACTGGTTCGACTTCTGTTCCTTTGGACAATATCACTTCTCGAAGATTTACAAATCAGGATCAACCAAAAGCAGTTTACGCCTAAGCAACTAAAGGGATTACAGACTAAATTAGCTCATTATTAAGGCAATCCCCTTGTGGCATAATTATCTGAAATATTGATGTATTAGATCATTATAATCAATTGATTTTTTTTTCATGAAATGATTGCACGATTGAAATAATAAGCTTTACTTTGTTCGTCATTTCACGAACTACGAACAATGCAAAAAGAAATAATTACAGAAGAACAGCAAAAGGCAGCTCGGTATGCCAAGGCGATGGGACATCCCATCCGTATGTATGTACTTGATTTACTCTCAAAACAGTCATGTTGTTACAGCGGTGATTTAACCGAAGACCTTCCGATTGTCAAATCCACCCTTTCACAGCACCTGAAAGAACTAAAGGATGCCGGATTGATTCAGGGAGAAATTGAAGCTCCGCGCGTTAAATATTGTCTGAATAAGGAAAACTGGAAGGAAGCACAGGATTTATTCCGAAAATTCCTGAAGATGGATATGGAAGAACCAATACAAAAATGTAATACAATTTAATATGGAAATCAAAATTTTAGGCACAGGTTGCCCCAAATGTAAAACACTCGAAAAGTTGACCCGCGATGTGGTCGAACAAAATAGTATTGATGCCACCGTAACCAAAGTAGAAGACATCATGGAAATCATGAAATACGGTGTAATGACTACTCCAGCCCTTGTGGTAAATGGAAAAGTAGAAATTAAAGGACGTGTTCCTTCTTCTGACGAAATCAAGCAAGTATTAACCAAATAAGATATTCAATATGAAAAAGATCCTATTTTTTAGTTTTGCACTGATGGTATTGAGTAGTTTTATTTGCAACGCTCAAACTGCAAAAAAGGAAAGTGCAGTTTCAGGAAACCAGATAGAAGCGTATTATTTTCACAACACAGTACGCTGTGAAACATGCAGAACAGTGGAAGCTGAAGCAAAGGCTGATTTGATAAACCTTTATGGTGATCAGGTTACGTTTAAGGCTTTAAATCTTGAAGATGATGCAACTAAACCAATTGCTGAAAAGCTTAAGGTTTCCGGGCAAACGCTGCTAATTGTTAAAGGCGATCAGAAAATAAACCTTACCAACGAAGGATTTTTGTATGCGGTAACCAACCCTGCAAAATTTAAAACAATTATAAAAGCAAAGGTTGACCCACTTATATATTTATAATAAATGGAATTTCTGACCAATCTTCTCGAAAACAGCACTATGCCATGGCTTTCGGCATTGGTGCTGGGATTAATGACTGCCATCAGTCCCTGCCCGCTGGCTACCAACATAACGGCGGTAGGTTTTATCAGCAAGGACATCGAAAACCGCAACCGTGTTTTCCTGAACGGATTACTTTATACGCTTGGACGCGCGATTTCTTACACTGCTATTGCTCTGATTATTTATTTCGGAGCCGATCAGTTTAAATTCTCCGGCTTCTTCCAGCTTTACGGCGAAAAAATTGTTGGTCCTTTACTGATTATCATCGGCTTGTTTATGCTCGATGTGATTAAAATTAAGTTTCCGGGAATGAGCGGATTGACTTCTAAAATGGAAACCAAAACCAAATGGGGATTTTTTGATGCTATTTTGCTGGGAATGATTTTCGCCTTGGCTTTCTGCCCGTACAGCGGAGTCCTTTATTTTGGTATGCTTGTCCCAATGACAGTTGCAAGCGCATCAGGCTTGTATCTACCGATTGTTTTTGCATTGGCAACCGGAATCCCGGTGATCATTTTTGCATGGATACTGGCCTTTTCGGTTGGTTCAATCGGTGGAGTTTATAACAAGATGAAAAACTTCGAAATCTGGTTCCGCCGGGTGATCGCTGTGCTATTTATTGCAGTGGGTATCTATTACATTATCAGAGTATTCTTCTAAAAAAAATTTGATTTCAATGTTCGTTATTTTACGAACAATTTTAAGTACTGAAAAAACAAATTATTCACAAATGAAAGACATTAAAAATACAATTTGGGTTCCTATTGTTCTTTTGCCGATTTGGTTCCTGATTTACCACAACCTCCAGTCCATGACCGATTGGTTTATTGATACGGCATTGGGAATGACAAAAGGGGCGCACCTCACTGAAGCTTTGCGATTCTTCGTTTTCGAGTTTCCCAAAGTGATGCTGTTGCTGACACTTATTATCTTCTTTGTCGGAATTATCCGAACTTACTTTACTCCTGAACGCACTCGCAAAGCGCTCGAAGGCAAAAAAACCTTTACCGGCAACGTGATGGCCGCAACACTTGGAATCGTCACCCCGTTTTGCTCGTGTTCGGCCATCCCGCTGTTTTTAGGGTTTGTTGAATCCGGTGTTCCGCTTGGTGTCACATTTTCCTTTCTGATTGCGGCTCCAATGATCAACGAAGTGGCCATTATCCTGCTTTATGGGATGTTCGGCTGGAAAGTGGCTGCAATTTATGTAGGAACAGGATTGGCCATTGCCATTCTTGCGGGTTGGATCATTGGTTTGCTTAAACTCGAAAAATGGGTTGAACCGTGGGTGTATCAAACTCACATGGGCGACAGTGGTTCGGAAGAAGAAAAATTAACCTTTGCCAAACGAATTGGTCTTGGTTATGAAGCCATTAAAGAAATTGTAGGCAAAGTCTGGATTTATGTGGCGCTGGGAATTCTTGTCGGCGCTGGCGCTCATGGATATGTTCCTGAAGATTTTATGGCTGCCTTAATGGGTAAATCAGCGTGGTATTCTATTCCACTATCTATCCTGATTGGTATTCCATTGTATTCGAATGCCGCCGGAATCGTTCCGATTGTTTCGGTACTGATTGAAAAAGGAGCATCACTCGGCACAGCTTTAGCTTTTATGATGTCTGTTATTGGCCTTTCCCTTCCTGAAATGGTAATCCTGCGAAAAGTGCTGAAACTCCCGCTGATATTCACCTTTATCGGGGTAGTAGGTACCGGAATATTGATCGTAGGTTATTTGTTTAATTATATCTTCTAAGAAAAATGAAAACAACAGAAAAACCCATATTACAAAACTTTCACATTGAAGGCGTGACGCATATCAATCCGACAGATGCGCTGGAAGCCTTGAAAAACGGAGAAGCAGTAATGCTTGATGTGCGCGAAATAAACGAAGTGAAGCTGGAAAGTGTGCCACTGGATCGCGTTTTGAATCATCCGATGTCGGTGATTATGGATCGCTTGCCGTATATCGCCAAAGACCAAAACATTATCGTGGCCTGTCCGGGCGGTGTCCGGAGCGTTAAGGTTGCCAATTTGCTACTGATGCAAGGCTACCCCAATGTTGCTAATCTGGATGGTGGATTAATGATCTGGAAAGCAAAAGGATTGCCTTTTGACAGCAACATTTCTTCGGTAGGATGTGGTTGCAATTCTGGCACACCAGTAAAAACAGACTTTACTTCCTTAAAACTCAATATCGGTGAAAGTTTAAGCAAGAACATCGATTTTAAAAATATAAAGAGGATTTAATTCAAAATTGGTTCATAAAACCAAATATCATGGAAACATCCGATTATAATAAAATAGCATTAAAGCTTTCACCGATGCTCAATGCGCTCTCTCATCCGGCGAGGGTACAAATCATGTTGCACCTGGCCAAATTCAATGGATGTCAGGCGGGAAGTATTTCAGGAAAACTACCACTTGCAAAATCTACCGTTTCGGAACATTTGAGCAAACTAAAGGAAACCGGTTTGATTACTTGCATCGCCGATGGAATTTGTTCTAACTATCAGATTAGTGATGAAGGTTACGAAATGGTAAAAGCAAGTTTTAACGAGTTTGTGGATTTAATGGAACAAAGTCGGGCAATGCGCAGCGATTGTTGTCCGGTTCATCCGGGGAATACCCAAGTATTCCAGCACATTTGAATTATACTGAAAGAAATGTAATTCAAAACATTATAAAAAATCATGGACGAACATCATCATCACGCAACCAGCATTTCAAACCTGAACAGAGCTTTCATCATTGGCATTGCAATCAATCTATTGTATGTTTTTATCGAGTTTGGGGCAGGGGTGTATTACGATTCTCTGGCTTTAATTTCTGATGCCGGTCACAACCTTACCGATGTCGCATCGTTGGCTTTGGCATTGCTTGCTTTCCGTCTGGCCAAAGTAAAGTCGAACGACAAATTCACTTACGGTTACCGCAAATCAACCATTCTGGTATCGCTCATTAATTCGGTGGTGCTTTTTGTGGCCATTGGTGGGATTCTTTGGGAAAGTTTCAGCCGGTTGCATAACCCGGTGATTGTTGAAGGTCTTCCTATCTCTGTTGTTGCCGGAATTGGAATCATTATCAATGCCATTTCTGCCTTCCTGTTTTTCAAGGATAAGGACAGCGACCTGAACGTGAAAGGCGCATACCTGCACCTGATGGCCGATGCCGCGGTTTCGCTTGGCGTGGTGGTTTCAGGAATGCTGATTTACTTTTTTCAACTCTACTGGCTCGATATGGTAATGAGTTTGGTGATTGTCGTGGTTATTTTCTATTCAACATGGAACCTTTTCAAAGACAGCCTTTCGCTTACCCTCGATGGTGTGCCAAAGGGCATTCATATAAACGAAGTTATTTCAGAAATTAAGGAAGTGGAAGGCGTTCTTGATATTCACCACCTGCATGTTTGGGCTATCAGCACTTCACAAAATGCCATGACCGCACACATTATTATTCCTCAAAATACCGACATGGAACAGCAAAACCGGATCAAGAATAAGATCAAACACGAGTTGGAGCATGTCAACATTCATCACGCAACACTCGAATTTGAAACAGAAGATGATAATTGTACTGATACGAATACTATTTGAAAATAAAAACTAAAGGAATGTTTAAAATAATCAAACCAATAATTGTTTTGCTCTTTGTTTGCTCCTGGCTTAAAACAAGCGCGGAGATCAGTAAAAAAATTACTATTTCGGGTTGCATAATTGATACATTGACCCGACAGCCAATTGAATTTGTATCAGTAGCAGTTTATAAGAAGATTGATAATTCTCTGGTAACCGGAACAGTTACCAATCAAAAAGGTGAATACATTTTAGAACTATCACCTGCAAAATATACCATCAAGTCGAGTTTTGTTGGATACAAAAGCAAGACAGTGCCTGTTGACCTGACAAGTACTTCAATTGGTAAAATCGAGCCTATCGAATTAAGCAATTCCGCTGTTTCAATTGATGAAGTTCAGGTGACAGGCAACAGGGTAGAAAAGCAAATCAGCATCGAAAAAACCAAAATTGATGTATCTAAAAATATTTCGTCAGTCTCGGGTA